>JASHTD010000526.1 GCA_030040725.1 Candidatus Sulfotelmatobacter sp.
GATCTCGAAATCCTGGACTTCGAAATTTCTGATGGCAAGCGGCACTCCGCCATTGTAGCGGCAGGGGCGCTGTTTAGTGGCGGCCCGGGAATTCCCTGTTCAAATTCCCATTTTGTTGCTGTCGGGATAACGAGGAAGCCGACTGCAAGCCTCGCGTAGCCGGCTGACCTGCTGATCTAATGGATTCAGGAACTCAAAACCATAGACTCTTCCCACTCGATGGCGAACCTGCGCAGTGAAAGTCTCGCCGGCAATCGGATAAACCTTCACCACGTCACCGATGTGCAACTCCGAAACCAGGACGGCGGAGAGGCCGCCCTCGCTGATTTCGAGAGTAATGGCGGGAATAACAGAACGGTCCTCGCCGCTGACGGAGATTGGCACAGACAGGCGGTAGCGTTTGTAACGTCTTCGGTCGGTGGTGGCCGTCGGCGTACTTCGTGCGGTCGCAGAGCTAGTCATAGTTTTCTCTAATGTTTGTCGCTGATCGTCTTCTTTTAACCGTGTTCTCTAATTCCAAGGAGTCCCGGATATTGCATCGGCGGGAATGAGGATTCACTTGAGCTCGGCGAAATGGCACGCCATGTCTCAACCAGGCTGTCCAGAGAGTTCGAGCCGAGTGCAGCAAGCCGCGAAGCCTATGATCCCAGAGCACATCGGGCGGCCGCACGCAGGAAAAGAATTAGTGGCCGATAGACTCTTGCGCGGGTCGCAACCTCAGACGTAGGATGGGCATCAGAGGAAGTGTTGTGGGGCACCTTCTGCTGATCGACGTGGCTGGCTCCTTCGCCGTGCTGGCAATCTGGTACTTCGTGTTTTCCGCCTACAATCACAAAAAAGGGGCAGCCGCTTTGCGGTGGGTGCATAGTGCATGCGCCGACAAAGGACGAATTTTGGAGTCGCGATGGATGGGCAGCTCGCGTATGCAGGCGCGGTTGCATTTTCATTCTCACTGGTTTGAGAATGCCAGCGTGACCTTGAAGTTTCGCCCGAGGGCTCTGCCCGTGCAATGGCTGGTGAGCTGCTGGCAGCATCAGCAAGAAACCCTGACTTTTGAAGCAGATCTGGGTGGTTCTCCGAGTTTCGATTTAGAGGTAGTGCGGCATCGCTGGACGGCGCAGAACCGTGGTATCACGGGCCACGGGCGCGGTCAGCGGGAGTGGGAAGTCTACGAACCCGGTCCCATCATTCTGACGACGCGCACGCACTGGAAACAAGATCCGGCCGCGGAACTGAACGCGCTGATGTCGGCCCGGCGGCAGGATATTTTGCAAGTCCGTTTCCGTCCGGAGTCGCCACAGTTTTCGGCAACAGTAAAACTGGACGCGCTCTCCGACCCAAATGCGGCCGTCGGCTTTGTCGGCGCCTTGCGCGAAATCGCCGCAGGGGCCTCGACTCACCAGTAGTAAATTCACGATTCTTTGCTCCAGCCGGCTTCGATAAATCTCTTTTATTCCTGACATCAGCTTTTTCGATTGGCCGGGACCATCCGCTCGCGCTATTCTGCTTGGTTGAAATTCCGGCCATTTCAATCAGCAGAACCTGTAGCATTGTTTGCCCACAAAATCTTTGCCGATATTCGAACAGGAGACTGAAGGAAATCCATGCCCAGCGAACTGCGTAATTTTCTGGCACTCACTTACGACGAACTCGAAGATCTGAATCTGGAGGCAAAAGAGCAGCGCCGGAATCGAGTGCCCATCGGTAAGATTCAGGAAAAGCGGCTCAAGTACCTCGCCGACGAGAAGCGAATCAAGGCTGTGACGGTCCTGTTCAGCGATCTCGAAGGCCGGCTGCACATGCTGGACTACGACAAGAAATTCCTGATCAAGAGCTGGGACAATCTGACTTTTGACGGCTCGTCGATTCGCGGCTTCACCGCGCAGCGCGAAAGCGATTTGCGGCTGGGCATCGACTGGGCGGCGTTCTACTGGGCGCCGGCGGATGTTTTCGGCTCAGGAAAAGTGCTGGTGTTTGGCGAGGTCATCGATAAAGGCGGAACCTCGTATGCGGGCGACATTCGCGGTGTGCTGAAAAACTATGCTGATGCCCTGCACGAGAAAAAAGGCTACACGCTGAATGCGGCCAACGAAATTGAAGGCTTTCTGTTCCGCGGCGTCGATGCCGAACGCAATTATTACCAGATCGGTAAATTCGACTACGTCAACACCGGCGGGTATTACCACTCGCTGCCTGGCGATGCACTGCGCACGTTCATCGACACGACTGCCGAGGTGCAACGCGCCATGGGCTTCCAGAATGAAAAAGATCACCCCGAGGTTGCGCCCTCGCAGTTCGAAATTAACTACGGTTATGGCGAGGTGGTTGCCGCGGCTGATCAGATTCAACTCTACAAGCTGATTTGCCGCCAGGTGGCCACCAACATGGGGTTGACGGCGTCATTCCTGCCGAAGCCAGTGGTGGGCGTGAATGGAAGCGGCATGCATACGAACGTTTCGATCAGCGAGAACGGCAAAAATCTTTTCTGGGATGCGAAAGGCGAGGAAAAACTCAGCAAGATGGGATGGGCATTTCTGGATCGCATCCTCACGCATGGCAACGATATTTGCCTTCTGCTCAATGCCAGCGTGAATGCCTACCGCCGGCTGGATCCGCATTTCGAGGCGCCGAACCAGATCAAGGCGTCCCCGGTGGATCGGGGTTCGATGATTCGCATTCCGATCGGCAACGAAAAGAGCATGCGCGTCGAAGTGCGGTCGGTCGCGCCGGATGCCAATCCCTACATGGTGATGCTGGCGATTTTCAAGACCGGCCTCGACGGCGAAACCGCGAAGATCAAGAATCTGCGGCAGGCGGAACGCTATTTGCCTGACAACATTTACGACGCGCTGGCTAACTTCCGCAAGGCGGAGTGGACCACCAAGCTGCTCGGCGAAGATGTCAAAGGCCGCTACGCGGATTTGAAACAGGCCGCGGCCGACCGCTGCCCGCGCGCGCTGGGAACTTTTGTGAAGGCACCCGAGGTGCAGTACCACCACGACGTCTACAATCAGTTCTTGTGGAATTTGTTCTAGACCATCGTCCCCACAGTTCTGCAAAGCCAAGCGCCCCGCCTTCGGGGCGTTTTCTTTTGGAAAACCGGCAACTCTTTCTTAGGCTTGCCGTAAATGCAACCGTCGCAGTGCGCGGCGGAGCGCTCGCCGCGATGGAGCGCGGCGGTGCATAACTGACATGCGATCGAGCGAGTAGGGCAAATGTGCCCCGCAGTCACAGCACACTTTGTAGCTCTTGCCTTTGATTGTAAAAACCCGGCTCGGATGCCGGTGATGACATCCAAAGGCAAAATTCAAAGCAGCTGCCAACGGATGGACCAGCCTATCCCACGTGGGAGCCTCATCGACGGCTCTCATTTCGAACCTCTCTACCTTGAACCACATTGCAATTTTCTAATGGAGCGATCGAAGCGGCAGTGAGTAGCCTCACGCGAAGTTGTGATGCGGGACACAAAGTATCTGAGTCATTTCTCTTCCGGTTTGGCCAGGAAGCGATATCCCACGCCGCGAACCGTGAGCAAGTGGCGGGGTTGAACCGGATTGTCTT
Organism: Candidatus Sulfotelmatobacter sp.; assembly: GCA_030040725.1. Taxonomy (GTDB): domain Bacteria; phylum Acidobacteriota; class Terriglobia; order Terriglobales; family Acidobacteriaceae; genus Sulfotelmatobacter. The sequence goes on from JASHTD010000526.1 coordinate 3,562, forward strand.
CGATGTAGCGCCGCAATCGCACAATGAAATTATCGATGGCGCGAGTATCGGTGTCCTCGTGCAATCCCCAGACTTCTTCGAGAATTTGCTTGCGAGAAACGATGCGACCTTCATTGCGAACCAGGTGGCGCAGAAGTTCCGATTCCATCAGCGTGAGATGAATGAGATTGTCGGGCGTCCGCAGCTCGAGGGCGCCGAAATCGATGGTCTTGCCTGCGAAAGAAAATGTGCCGAAGTCGCCGACATTGCGGGGATCGGACGGGGCGGACTCCGCCTGGATGGGAGGGTTTGAAGGGGCAGCAGAATGGGCGGTACGCATCCACTGACTGCGGCGCAATAGACCCTGCAGGCGAGCCAACAGGATCGACAAATCGAACGGCTTGGGCAGGTAATCGTCGGCTCCTGACGCAAAACCTTTCAGAACATCTTCCGGGCGGCTGCGAGCCGTCAGCATGAGCACGGGCACATAATTTCGCGCCGCACGCAATTCCGAAACCACGCTGAAACCGTCTTTGCCCGGCAACATAATGTCGAGCACCACGACATCGAAATCTTCTTTTTTCTCCAGCAGGCGATCGGTCGCAGATTCGCCATCGCCTGCAATTTCCGCAGAGTAGCCTTCGGCTTCCAGATTGAAGCGCAAGCCCTGCGCGAGGTGCGCCTCGTCTTCCACGACCAAAACCCGGCTCATGCGCTGCGCCTCATGACAACGACCTCGGGAGTTCCATAGTGATGGTGACGCCATGGCCTTCGCCCGCGCTTTCGGCAAAGACTTGGCCGCCATGCTTTTGCGTAATCGATTTCACGATGAAGAGTCCAAGACCTGTACCCTTTATGTGCGTCAGTGAACGATGATTCCCACGGTAAAAGCGCTTAAAAATTCTTTTCAATTCGTCGGCGGGAATGCCGATGCCATGATCTTCAACCCTGAGCACGATGCGCGCCTCATCGGAAGCGTCGAGGCGGACGCGCACATCCACATGCTCGCCCGAATACTTGATGGCGTTATCGAGCACGTTGAACACGGCGGTGCGCAGGTCGTCGTTGTTGCCAAGCACGGAGATTCCCGCACCATTCTTAATTGCCTCTTCGTAGTGAATGGTCTCCGCCGGCAGGTGATGACGGGTGCGCGCCGCCTCCATGCACTCCTGCACCAGTTGGCGGAAATCCACGGCCAATTTCTCACGCCCGGCTTTCTTATCCCCGGCTCGGCCGGCGCGCAGAACTTGTTCGACGGTCTGCGTCAGGCGATCGGTATCGGAGAGCATCACTTGATAAAACTGCTGCTTCTGAGCCTCGGGAAGCGAGCGCCGCTGCAAGGTTTCCAGATGCAGGCGAATTGACGCGACCGGCGTCTTCAGTTCGTGAGTCACCGCGTTGATGAAACTGTCATGCTGCTCACTGCGGCGAAGCTCGCGCACCAGGAAGCTGGTGTTCACGATCATGCCGGCGATGATCAGAGCAAAGAAAATGATGCCGAAGAACAGCAGCACTCCTTCGCGCCAGTTGAGAATGATCCAGCCGACGTTAAGAGCGATCGCCAGTGCCACCAGGCCGATGCCTAGCGAGACGAAGAAGACGATGGTTCCGCGGCGACTGGTGATGTGCATGGCTTCTGCTCGATTCTATCGCGTTGAGCCGCTGGTATGATTATCCGGGTCTGGCAACCTGCTCACTTTATAATGGTCAACGCAACTAAGACTGCCACTACTCCAAGGTCACTATGCGAAATTTCGTCTGCGCACTCGCCATTGCCGTGTTCATTCTGCCTGCGGTCGCCGTTCCCGCGTCACCTGACCTCGAGGCTCGCCGCAAAGCGCTCACCGATCTCTTGCAGGAACAGTGGGAATACACCATGCGGGCTAACCCGCTCTATGCTTCGTTTTTGGGAGACAAGCGTTACAACGACCAGCTGGACGATTTTTCCCAGAAGCACATTGACGACGACCTGGAGCAAACCCGCCGATTCTTGACTCGCTTTGAGGCTATCGACACAACAGGCTTCCCGGACCAGGAAGTTCTGAACAAGCAGTTGATGGTTCGCGACCTGAAGATGGCGCTGGAAGGAGCGCGCTTCAAACCGTGGGAGATGCCGGTCGACCAACAGAATGGCATTCAGGTCCAATTGCCTGCGCTGGTCAACGTCCTCGCCTTCGACAGTGTCAAAGATTACGAAGACTACATTTCAAGACTGAAACAGGTACCTCGGCTCTTCGACCAGGTCGAAATCCAGATGCGCAATGGGATATCCGAAAATTGGATGCCCCCGAAGAGCGTGCTCGGCGAAGTCGTTAAGCAGTCAAATGAACTCGCCACTTCGCCAGCGGAGAAGAGTCCTTTCGCGGAACCATTCAACAAGTTCCCCGATGCGATTTCAGAAGCTGATCGCAAACGTCTCCGCGAAACGGGGCTCGCCGTCATTCACGATTCCGTCCTGCCTACTTACGCCAAGTTCACCACATTCGTCCGTGATGAATACGAACCGAAAGGCCGCCCCGAACCGGGGGTTTGGTCGCTTCCCCATGGCGATGAGTACTATGCGTTCTGCGTGAAGCAATCGACGACCACAGATCTCACGCCGGAAGAAATTCATGAGCTCGGCCTGGCGCAGGTCAAAATCATCGAAGGCAAAATGCTGGTGGTCGTTAAGCAGCTTGGATTTTCTGACCTGAAGACTTTCTTTGCCTCGATTCCCAACAATCCGAAGGTCCATGTTCACTCACGCCAGGAAATCCTTGACCTTTACCAGAAATATATCGATCAGATGTACACCAAGCTGCCCGATTTATTCGGACGGTTGCCGAAGGAAAAAGTCGACGTGAAGCCGATCGAGGAGTTCCGAGAAAAGGAAGCCTCCACTCATTACCTGGAAGGCACGCCCGACGGCTCGCGCAAAGCGCACGTCATGGTGAACACCGGTGATTTTGAGCACCAGACCACCCTCGCCGCAGAAACCACGGCTTACCATGAAGGCGTTCCCGGCCATCACCTGCAGATTTCGATCGCCCAGGAGTTGCCCACCTTGCCGCCGTTCCGGCAGCACGAGGGTTACACCGCCTATATCGAAGGCTGGGCGCTCTACTCCGAGGAATTAGGCAAGGAAGTCGGGTTCTATCAGGATCCGTACAGCTATTACGGACACTTGCAGGACGACATGCTGCGCGCCATTCGGCTGGTAGTCGATACCGGCTTTCACTACAAGCACTGGACCCGGCAGCAAGTGGTTGATTTTTTTCACGAACATTCGGCGATCGACGAGCCCGAAGTGCAAGAAGAGACCGATCGCTACATGGCGTGGCCGGGGCAGGCTCTGGCCTATAAGGTAGGACAGTTGGAGATTATCAAGCTGCGCCAGTACTCAAAAGACCAGCTTGGGCAGAGCTTCGATATTCGCGCCTTTCACGACGAAGTGCTGAGCGGCGGCGCCTTGCCGCTGGATGTACTGAGCACTCGCATCCACGACTGGGTGGGGCAACAGAAAGCGCGGGCGTCAGTAGAAATGGAGCCGGCGATCGCGAAATGAGGCAGTTCGGCGCGTCGGCCTAGTCGCCTGCCGCCGCGCCCTCCGCCAGGGCCTCTGTAATCAACCGGCCATTCGGCGCCGCAACCGATCCATTTTCCAGATCGGCGAGCCGAACGCGTTTCACGTCCCAGGCCAGCCCGAGCGTCTTCAGAGTCCAGATGCCGTACCAGTTGGTATCGATTTCGTACCACGCAAAACCATGCGCTGCCGAAGTTGGGTGCGCGTGGTGATTGTTGTGCCAGCCTTCGCCGAAGGTGAGAAGAGCCACCCACCAGCTGTTGGTGGAAAGATCGCGCGTAGCGAAGCGGCGGGTGCCCCAGGAGTGTGTAGCCGAATTCACCAGCCAGGTCGCGTGCAGGCCAACCACAGTTCGCATGAAAGTTCCCCACAGCAGAAACGGCAGTCCGCCAATGGCGAACAGAATCACTCCGCAGACAATCTGCGGAACATAGTGATACTTCGTGATCCAGACGTGGAATCTATCTTTGGCGAGGTCGGGGACGTAGCGAGCCAGCGTGGTTGTGTCATGGTGCATAGACTTGCCCATGAGAATCCATCCCATGTGCGCCCACCATTTGCCGTCGATGGGCGAGTGCGGGTCACCGTCCTGATCAGAATATTGGTGGTGGATGCGATGCGTGGCGACCCAGAAAATCGGCCCGCCTTCGAGCGCGAGCGTCGCGCAGAATGTCAGGAAGTACTCCACCCATTTGTAGGTCTTATAGCCGCGATGAGTGAGCAGCCGGTGATACGCCATCCCGATGCCGAGGCTGCCGGAAACCCACCACAAGAACATGGCGACGAACAGCGCCTTCCAGGTGAAGAAAAATAATGCCGCTACGGCTCCAACATGAAACAGGGCCATAAAAATAGCTGTGACCCAATTGATTTCGTCATTGGCGGCTTGCCGCTTTTCCAGGCTTTCCAGTTGCATAGCGAGTGAGGGTTCTCCCTTGATTCTGAGTGGTTGCTGCCCTAGGTAAGTTATCAAGGGAACTGAACGAGATGGTGTAATAGTTGTGTAATAGCAGGACTTTCGACGTTACCGAGGTACTGGAACGAGAAGGTTTCGAAAGGCGATCCTCCCGGGCGCAACTTAGTCGGTCGCCTCAGTTCTTGCTGGAGAAGCGTGAGGCCTCGGAGTACATGGACTTCAACTCTGAGCGATCAAGCAGCTTCTCAGCGCCGGGATCCTTGCGCATATCGTCCAATAAGGTAAGTGCCTGGCGGTAATGATCCGCGGAGTCGGCAGTCGTCCCACCGAGGCGGAGCGAAGTGCCGAGTAAATATTGAATGCGCGCGGTCTGAAAACGCGCTCCCATCTTTTCGCTCTTGTCGAGATCCGTGAGAAGCTCCTGCTGAGCCTGGGCGTAGGCCTTGCGCGAGATCGAAGCTTCAGCCGCATCGACTGAACTTTCCAACGAGAAATATTTCAGATTCCGGGAATCGGCCTGCTTTGTCACTGCGCGGAATTCGCGAATTGCCGCATCCGGATTGCGGCTATTGCCCGATACTTCGGCAGCGCGCAGGCGGCAGGCCAGAATTTCATCGGGATCTTTGCCGTGCGAAGCGGCCTGCAACGCCTGCCGGTAGAGCCCGCCGGCGGAAATCTCGTCTCCACTGAAGCGCTTGATATCCCCTTCGGTGGTGAGCAGCTCGGCATTCATACTCTGGTTTTTCAGGTCGCGAGCGAGGGTCTGCGCTTCGCGCAGCAACGGTTGGGACTCGGAGCCGCGCCCACATTGCGCTAGAGCATCGGCAAGATCGTTGAGAACTTCGACCATTTCCGCACTGCGGTCGCCCGCCCCACGGTAGCCGTTGACTGCATCCTGCATGGAGTTGATCGCGGCCCCGAAGCGGCCCTGGTATTGAAAGATCAATCCGATGTCGTGCGATTCATCGGCGGCCCCGCGGGTATTGCCCGCCTTGCGCCACAGTTCGAGAGCGCGCATCGCAGTGGTCAATGCTTGATCGAACTGCCCCGTGGCTATATAGACTTGACCCAACTCCGACAATGTTTCGGCGACCCCCGCGGGGGCATTGAGTTTTTCGCGCAGCTGCAGCGCTTGCTGCAGATAAATAAGGGCATTGTCGCTGTCGCCCTTCCCCATGTAAACACCGCCGATGTTATTGAGGCACAGCGCCTGATAATTCTCGTCACCGGTGTCGCGCTGGATCTGCAGCGCTTCCTTGTAATTTTCCAGCGCCTTGTCGTAATCGCCCTTCGATTCGTAGACCACGCCCATGTCGATGAGCGTGTCACCTACTTCTTTCTTCATCCCGATTCCGCGTTGCAATTCGAGAGCCTGATTGTAATCGGAAAGAGCGGCGTCCACCTTGCCTTGCGTATTTTGAACCACGGCGATTTCGACCAGGTTGCTGGCCAGCGCGCGCTTGAGTCCGAGTCGCTGATTGATCGCCATCGCGTCCTGGTAGTTGCGCATCGCGTCATCGAGTTTGTTCATCATCCGGTAGGCGATGCCCATCGATTGCAGGATCAGCGCCTTCAGTTCCTGAGCGTCGACCTCGACGGACAAAGACAGGCCTTTGTTCAGAGGTTCGAGGGCGGCCTGCGCGTTTCCGCTGACGATCTCGACCACTCCCATTTGCCAAAGCGCTTTGATGTTCTTTGGGTCGGACTGCAGCAGCTGGGATAACTGGGCGCGAGCCAGATCGTAGCTGCCGGTTTCGGTGTAGAGGCTGCCGAGAGCCGACTCTATATCGGAATTGCCGGGCATGCTCTTGGCCAGCGTTTCGTAAGCTTCAATTGCTTTCTTGTTGTCCTTCATGACTCGCGCATGCGTCGCCTGAATCAGATATTTTTCCGCTGCAGGCAGTTGCTGGCTGAGGTCGACCGATTTTCGCGACGCCTGCTCGGCATCGGCGTCATAGCCGAGTGCGGAATCGGCTTCGGCCAGTCGCGAATACGCCAAGGCAAAACCTGCGTCCTCTTTCGTGGCAGACTGGAGGGCGTTCACCGCCTCCAAATCTTTTCCGTCGTTCAGAAACTGGATTCCCTGGTTGTAATCGCGCAGCGCTGCCGCGGAGTGAGAACTGGGCTGGAACGAACTGGCTTTCAGCTCCTTAATCACGTCCGATGAAAAAGCCAGATTATTGCGGATTGATGCCGCCAGCCGGTCGACCGCTCCCGGAATATCTTTTTCATCGACGGCATCGATTTTGATGGGGACAGTGCGGTCATGTTTGAGATCCTGCAGCGTGGCATCGATGCGAATCTGACCGCCGAATTTGGCGTACTGCCCCCAGACCAGCGTGTCCGCGCTGCTGAATTCGGCAAGACGACGAAGCGTCGTCGGCTCCATCGTAGAGTTCGGCGCGATACGGAGATCGCTAAGCACCTGGTGCACGCGGTCCTGCGGGACCGTGCGCAGACGCGCGGATTGCCCGACGTCCGTGCTCAACATGTCGGCCAGGCTGGGACCAAGCCAATCTTCACTGGGATCGCCGGAAGCATTGCGGAACGGCAAAATCGCCAGCGAAACCGTCGGCGCGGATGCGGTCTTCTTCGCTGACGGCGAGAACAGCGGTCCACGAAAAATGTAGCCGAGAAACGCGAGCAAAAGAACCGCCGCGATGCCGCTCAGCAACGGCCAGTGGATAGTCCGGCCCCAGGGTTCGACCGCCGGCTGGAATCCCAGGTTTGCCGCCGCTCCATTCTCCTGCCAGGCCTCGAGATCGCGCAGCAACGCGGCCGCCGTCTGATATCGCAAGTTGGGATCTCGCTCCAGGCACTTGCCAACGATATTGCTAAGCGCGCGCGGAATGGTCCCGTCGTAATCGGAGACCGGAATCGCCCGCTCCGAGTTCCGCTTGATTAAGCTGGCAACCGCGCTCTCCGCATGAAACGGAGTCACGCCAGTCAGCATTTCATAGAGAATCAAGCCGATCGTGAACAGATCGGAACGCTGGTCCAAATCCTTGGCCAGGGCTTGTTCGGGAGACATGTACTCCATGGTCCCGACCAGCGCACCGCTCTGCGTCATGCCATCGCCACCCACGGTGCGCGCCAAACCGAAATCCATGACCAGGACCCGGCCGCTGGCGTCACACATAATATTTTGCGGCTTCAAGTCGCGATGGATGACGCCAACGTTATGGGCGGCTTCGAGCGCGCGGCACGCCTGCTTAATAATCTCGACAGCTTCCTCGGGCGGAATTTTTTTCTTCTTCTGGATGAGCGCGCGTAAATCTTCGCCCTCCACAAACTCCATGGTGATGAACTTCATGCCGTCGGCATCGCCCAGATCGAAAATGCGAATGACGTTGACGTGCGTGACTTGCCGCGCCAGCAAGAGTTCCTGCTTGAACCGCGCTAGGATCGATGGGTTCGAACCCAGTTCCGGCCGGATCACCTTCAGAGCCACCGGCCGGTTTAGTTCGTGGTCCATCGCCTTGTAGACCGCGCCCATTCCGCCTTCACCCAGAAGCTGCAAAATCTCGTAACGGCCGCCTAACACATCTCCCCGCTCCAGCAGAGATACGCTAACGACACGCCCCGGACGACGAACAGCTGTGCCTGCCGGAGCTGGCGGCGGGGAGACATCGAGCTGCGTAGCCTGCAGGTCGGGGAAAGTGGCGGCAGAATCGAAGTCGGGCTTCGGGAACTCGATGAGGGTCGCGTCGGGATCGATCGGTGCATGGGAGCCGGAGCTCTCGCCTTTGGCGGGAACGCTCACCCCTGCCTGATTGGCCGAGTTCGGTCGATCCTGGGGATCGAACCGCGAGTTCCGGTTGTGCATGGTTCGCCCCGGCTGGGACCAGAACGAAAGCCCCTAAATACGCCGCACGTAACTGGCAGAAAGTATATACCGGTATTGGCCGCTGGAAGCGGGAAATTGGCCTTTTGAAGCGACCCGTCATCGGGAAAGCAACCCGCTCCGAATAAGCTAGCAAATCGGGAAACTGTGTCTGCCTGCCGGGCAAGTCCTTTGCTTCCATCACCCAAAGGGGTGATGTCGATCACGGTGCGGAAATCGTAGCTGGATCACAATATTTCTGTGCCGTTCAAGCCTGCGTAACGAGTGGCTCTCCCGGCGCGCGTCAAGAACCGCACTCAGAATTCCCAGGAATCCCATGCCGGTATTGAACTCAGCCACGATTCCAGATTTGCAATTGGTGCGCAAACCAGCGAGCAATCAGGACAAGATTGCCGAACTGCGCGCCAAAAAAACTGAGATCGAACAGGGCGGCGGTCCCCTGCGCCTGCAAAAGCAGCATGCTTCCGGCAAACTTACGGCGCGGGAGCGGCTCGATCTTCTGGTGGATCCTCAAAGCTTTCAGGAAGTGGGACTGTTTGCCAAGCACCGCGCCACTTACTTCGGCATGTCAGGGAAAGAACTGGCGGCTGACGGTGTAATCACAGGCTGCGCCACCATCGACGGCCGCACGGTGCATGTGGCGAGCCAGGATTTTACCGTTGCCGGAGGCGCCGCCGGCGAAGCGCACTGCTGCAAAATCGCAGAGATGATGCAGCTTTCTCTGAAAACCGGAACGCCATTCGTTTTCATTAACGATTCCGGTGGAGCGCGCGTGCAGGAAGGAATTGACAGCCTCGCCGGCTACGCGCGCGTTTTCTATAACAACGTGATGCTCTCGGGAACGGTTCCTCAGATTTCCGTCATCTGCGGGCCCTGTGCGGGCGGAGCAGCCTACAGTCCGGCGCTCACCGATTTCATCATTCAAACCAAGCGGGCACAGTTGTTCATCACTGGCCCGCAGGTGATCCGGCAGGTTACGGGCGAAGTTGTCACACCTGAAGTCTTGGGTGGACCCGCTACGCAAATGAATCGCTCGGGAGTGGTTCATCTGATTGCGGAAGACGATGCGGGAGCGCTAGCTCTCTGCCGTCGAGTCCTCAGCTTCCTGCCTTCCAACAATCTGGAAGACCCACCTCACCTTCCCTACGACTTGCCAACCGAAGACGATGCAGAGTTATGCGATGCGGTTCCGGCAGATCCGAAAGTTCCCTACGATGTAAGAAAAATCATTACGCGACTGCTCGACCACCGCGATTTTTTTGAGATTCAGCCCGGCTACGCGGCCAATGTGGTGATCGGCTTCGGCCGCATTGAAGGCCGCACCGTGGGCGTAGTTGCGAGCCAACCATCGGTCTTGGCCGGAGTGCTCGACATCAACTCGTCGGACAAGGTCGCCTGGTTTGTGCGCTTTTGCAACGCGTTCAACATTCCCCTACTCACGTTTGTCGATACGCCGGGCTTTTTGCCAGGAGTCGATCAGGAGTTTGGCGGCATCATTCGCCACGGCGCGAAAATCCTTTTTGCCTATTCCGCGGCCACGGTACCGAAAATAACCGTGGTGCTCAGGAAGGCATATGGTGGCGCATACATTGCGATGTGCTGCAAGAATCTGGGCGCGGACCGCGTGATCGCCTGGCCGACGGCTGAGATCGCCGTAATGGGCGCGGAGAGCGCGGTTGAAATCGTTTTTCGCCACGAAATTGACGCCGCCGAGGACAAAGCGAGCCGGCGGGCGGAGCTGATCGAGAATTATCGCAACACGTTCGCGAATCCTTATGTGGCGGCGAGCCGGCAGTTGGTGGATGACATTATCGAGCCGGCGCAAACCAGATCGTATCTCGCCAGGGCATTAGATTTTCTGCACACCAAGCGAGAGTTCCGCCCGCCCAAGAAGCATGGCTTGATCCCACTCTGAGCTGAAAAGGAGACGCCAAATGCTTACCTACGTGATCGCCGGGTGCACTGTAGTGCTGGGATGCTGGTGTATTGTCGCGCGCATGACACGGCACTTGCGCACGGAGCTTCACACCGAAATCAATCGCTTGTCGAGCACCTTACGAGCGCTCGAAGAAAAACCGCGTCAGCAGACCGCTGGCGATGGTGATCCAGCTAATATCGCGAGCATTCGGATCGTTGCGGAGAAATCGGCTCGAGGGCAGCGCACTTTGCCCGGCATTCGTCAGGATGCCGCGCAGATTTCCGCCGAGACTCAGGATGCGATTCGGGCGACGCTTTCTGCCTTTCTTGGCCGGAAGATTCAGATCCGGTCTGTAAAACCGTTGGAAAGCCACGACGCCGCAATGACCTGGATTACTCAGGGCCGGATTGCTATCCAGGCTTCCCACAACCAGTTTGTGTCACATGAATGAAACGCGCGCGCTTCGGCAAGAGAAAATGCGGATCGGGAGCGCTGCTGTGAAAGTGCATATCGAACTCGGCGGCAAAGTCTACGAGGTCGAATACGACGCTGCCGACGACGCGCATTCTTCGTCAGCTCGGGGGGACGCGATTAACCGCGCGCAATCGATTGTATTGCCCACGCCGCCGGATCAGAGCGCGGACGCGAATGGGGTTGACGAATCCAAAGTATTTCGCAATCCCGTAGCCGGCATCGTGACACGAATCAATGTCGAGCCCGGAAAAGTTGTTCGGGATGGAGAAATCCTGATGGTAGTTGAAGCCATGAAGATGGAAAACAGTCTGGCCGCGACCGGGTCTGCCAAAGTGGCTTCAGTCCAGGTCAAAGTCGGCCAGACCGTGAAAGTGGGGCAGATCACGATTGAGTTTGAGTAAAAAACTGGGCCTTGCATGGTCGGTGATTTTTGTCACATCGGCCTGGTACGAATGGTCACTGCAGGTGGCTTGCAATGTTCATAGCCTGTGATGTGAAGCAAGGAGTTCGGCTAGCCGCTACTAAGCGGAGGGAGCCCTGCTTCTGGCCTTGTTCAAGATCGATTCGATGACCGTATATTGCGTCAAGAGTTCCAGGCAACCACGGAGCCGGAAAAGCCACAGGAAGAAGAAGTCCGATGTTACTCAAACCGTTTATCATCAACCGCCACGGCCGCCTCGTCTTTCCCTGTAATTTCTTTCCCGAGCTTGATTTTTCGGTTTTCGAATCTCTGAAACAGTTTGCCGCAGTTATTCGCCGGGACTTTGGGGAAAAAGCTCCAACTGAAAATGAAATCATGAGCCGCTTGCAGAGCGGCAGCTACGCCAACCGTTACGAAGTTTGCCGTGATCTGGCACTAAACCTGTTCTGGGCAAACCGTTACATGTTTACGATGTACGACAAGCGCCCCACACGCTGGCGAGACTTGCCGCGGCACCGCGAGGATATCTTCCTGCCGGTCTTCAAGCCGCGCGACTCCGGCGAGATCGTCACCGCCATCCAGGCCGGATGCAATGCCCTGCCCGCGATGTGGGATGAAGAGCAGGAGGAAAAGATCTTTGCAATCCTGCTCAACGTTTTTCGCAACAAGCCGAGCGCAGGAGGTGAACTGCGAGCGATCAAGCCTACGGTGGCTGAAATGATGGCGGAGCCTTCCAATCTCACTTACCGCCTGGTGAACTACGATCGCGATTTTCTGCATTACACCTACGAAGATGTCATCGACTGCATTCATCCCGTGCCGGAACTGGAAGCGCTCATGCGGCAGAGCATGATCCTTCACAACCAATATCCATGGAGCCCGGATTCGGGCAGCCGAATCGAGGTCGGGGCGCTGCGGGACGATGATTACGTGGTGGCGTATCATCCGCGCAATAACGAGGTTCTGCAATTCATTCGTCACGTTAATGGAACCCTTGATCCGGCGAGCCCAAGATTGCAACGAGCACGCAATCGCGCACCCTTGCCCGAGACGCTCGCCTTGAGCGAACCCATCCGGCCATACCCTCCGATCAAGGTGAGCGAAACTTTTCGGGTTCTGCCGAGATTTGAGGCAATTGCAGTCTATGAGGGAGAAATTGCCTGCACCAACGACGATCTCATCAGCAACCATGCCTATTGCTGGTCGCGAATGACAGCAAAGGAGATTTCGGAAAAGACCGGCATCGAGCGGCGTGGCTATACCGAGCTCAGCCTGGAGCATATTGCATTGTTAGCTGCGCGGCAGGCGCTGGAGAAATCAGGACGAAAGCCAGCCGAGATTGGCGCAGTTCTGTTTTGCAGTTGCACCAGTACGCGGTTGATTCCTTCGGTGGCGAGTTGGATCTCCGGCGAGTTGGGAATTCTGCAGACTCACAATTCCTGCGACATCGTTGCAGCTTGCGCCGGCATGCCTTACGGCTTTGCCGAGGCGGTTCGCCTGCTGCAGGAGATCGAGCGCCCCGTGCTGGTGGTTTGCGCAGAAAAGTTTTCCGACAAGATCGGGACGGTTCGCACCTCGCGCATGATCTTCGGCGACGGCGCGGCGGCCGTGATTATCGCTCCGGCCCCGGAAGGGTCCTCTTCGGATATTGAGGTCTATCAGACCTATGCCAGCGGTCCCTGGTCGGAAGTGAACTCTATCATCTGGCCCAATCCCGAGTTCGATAACAACATCACGGTTTACGGTCCAGAAGTGAAAGCGCTCGCCCGGCGCTATCTGCTGCAGATGATCAAGGAAGTGAGTTCCCTGCCGCATCCGGATGGAGGCGACGGCTCACTTATGGATGCGGTCGATATCGTCGTTCCTCACCAGGCAAACAAGACGATGGTTGCCGAGCTCTCGGCGGCCGCAGGCGTGAAGGAAGACAAGCTCTATTTCAATATCGGGAATGTGGGCAATACTTCTTCGGCGAGCATTCTGCTGGCGATTCACGATGCGGTGCGGGAAGGCCGCATCGACCGGCCGATGCGCGTGTTTGCGCCAGGATTCGGGGCCGGCGCGGTGGGTGGATACACAATTTTGCGAGTCGATCCTGCAATTGTCAGAGTTAACTCCCAGGAGACAACGGTCATGGCAAATCTCGAAAATGGAAACAACATCGGCAGCGGTCACAACGGCTGGGGATCGTTGAAAGGAAAAGTGGCGCTGGTGACCGGCGGGTCACGCGGCATAGGGCGCGCGATTGCGATTGAGCTGGCGCGCCGCGGCGCATCGATCGCCTTGGACTACCGGTCCGACAGCGTTCACGCAGAGAGTGCCGCGGCAGAGATTCGCGAACTCGGAGCGGAGTGCATTCTGATTCAGGCGGACATTTCCCAGAAGGGCGAAGCGCAACGCGTGGTCAAAGTGGTGCTCGACAAGTGGCAGCATCTCGATATTCTGGTGAACAATGCCGGTATCACACGCGACCGCACCATGCGCAAAATGACGGAAGACGACTGGGCGCAGGTGATCAATGTCAATCTGAACGGCACGTTCTATTGCACCAGCGCAGCGCTGCCCGCCATGATCAACCAGCGTTTTGGCCGCATCATCAATATTTCCTCGGTCGTCGGGCAAATGGGAGCGTTCGGCCAGGCCAATTATTCGGCCAGCAAAGGCGGCATCATCGCTTTCACCAAGACGCTGGCTCTGGAGATGGCGAAGTTCAACATTACCGCTAACTCGATCGCACCGGGATTTACCTCGACGGAAATGGTGGATGCAATTCCGGAAGAAATCGCGGCGCAAATCAAGGCGAAGATTCCGCTGGGCCGCTTTGCTACTCCCGAAGAAATCGCCAAGGCCGCGGCATTCCTGGCCTCGGAGGGGGATTACATTACCGGCCAGGAGTTGAACATCAACGGCGGCTACCACATGTGATGGGCGCCTTGACAATCTGGACAGCGGAGTTATACTGCAATGTATGCCGCACTGCAGCATTAGTTTCGTAAAAGCTGCGAGGCTCCGGTTTCCCCTCACAAGACCCGCCGCACAACTCTCCTTCATCTGGCCAGGAAGATGGGGTGGAGTGAGCTTGCGCCCGGCGGCGTCCATAATGTTGTTACGTATTGTCCGAGGCTACTCAAATGCCATTTTCTCTTGAAGGTAAAACAGCGCTCGTGACCGGAGCCGGCCGCGGCATCGGGCGAGCCATCGCCACCAGGCTTGCGAATGCAGGCGCCGCCGTCATGGTCAACGATCTTGACGATGCTGCCTTGTGCGAAACGCGCTGTACGCTCCGCAACGCCGGGCACCGCGTCGAGCGACTGGTCGGTGACCTGGTGCAGCCCTCGTTTCCTGACCAATTGATCGAAGCCACGCTTTCCGCCTTCGGATCGGTGGACATCGTCGTCAACAACGCCGGCTACAGTTGGGACAATGTGATTCAGAAAACCAGCGACGAGCAATTTCAAGCAATGCTCGAGATCCACGTTATGGTTCCTTTTCGTGTTTTGCGCGCCGCCTCGACTTACATCCGCGAAACGGCAAAAAAAGAGATCGCCGCAGGCAAGCGAGTCATGCGCAAAGTAGTCAATATCACTTCAATCGCAGGCACAGACGGCAATCCGGGACAGGCGGGTTATAGCACCGGCAAAGCGGGCGTGATCGGCCTGACCAAAACCATGGCGAAAGAGTGGGGACGCTACAACGTCAATGTAAATGCGGTAGGTTTTGGGCTGATCGAAACTCGGCTGGCGCAACCGCTCACCAGCGGCCAATCGGAAATCGAAATGAAAGGGCACAAGATCCAGATCGGCGTGCAGCAGACCATGCTGGATTCGATCAAGAAAGCTTGTCCTCTGGGACGCTTGGGCACGCCGGAAGAGGCGGCCGGCGCCGTTCTTTTTTTCTGTTCTCCTCTTTCGGATTACGTCACCGGCGAGGTGCTGATCTGCGGCGGAGGATTTCACTTTTAAAAAACTCCCGTCACGCGGATGTACCGATCAGCGGGAGGGTACCATGAGTCGAATTGAAAATCGCACCTTCGCAGAACTCCAGGTCGGAGATTCGGCCAGCATTGTCCGCACGTTGACCCATCGCGATATCGAATTATTTGCCGTGATGTCGGGCGACGTAAACCCTGCGCATGTTGATGAAGAATTTGCCAAGAGCGATATGTTTCACCACGTAATCGCGCATGGCATGTGGGGTGGTGCGCTGATTTCCACGGTGCTGGGCACGCAACTACCTGGCCCGGGCTCGATTTATGTCGGTCAGTCACTTCGCTTCCGGCATCCGGTGGCGGTGGGCGACACCATTACCGTAACCGTTAAGGTGAGAGACAAGTTCGAAGAAAAAATGCGCGTGCTGCTGGATTGCGTGGCGACCAACCAGCACGGCGAAGTGGTCATCCACGGCACGGCAGAAGTGGTTGCGCCACGGGAGAAAATTTCCCGCGAGAAAGTCGGGCTGCCGGAAGTCCGACTGCTGCGGCGGGGCGAGCACTATCGCCAACTGATCGACAAAGCCAAAGGCCTGGCTCCGATACGAACTGCGATTGTTCACCCGGTTGACGGAGTGTCCTTGTTGGCTGCCGTTGAAGCAGCCAGAGCGAAGTTGATTCTGCCGGTGCTGATCGGCCCCGAGCCGAAAATTCGTGCCGCGGCACAGCAGGCAAGGCTTGACGTTTCAGAATATGAAATTATGCATACGCCCCACAGTCATGCCGCGGCCGAACTCGCCGTGGCGATGGCGCGTGAGTTGCACGTCGATGCGCTGATGCAAGGCGCCCTCGCCGGCGAAGAATTGATGCACTTTGTGGATTGTTCGGCCGGTTTGCGTACCGAACGGCGCTTCAGCCATGTTTGCGTTGCGGACGTTCCTACCTACCCCCGCCCACTGTTCATTACCGATGCCGTGGTAAATATTTATCCTACGGTTGAAGAAAAGCGGGACATCGTGCAGAACGCGATCGACCTGCTGCACGCCCTCGACGTCGCCACGCCGAAAGTGGCGATCCTCTCCGCGCAGGAAACGATTTCCGCGCACCTCAGCTCGACTCTCGATGCGGCCGTGCTCTGCAAGATGGCGGAGCGCGGCCAGATCACCGGCGCTGTGCTCGACGGGCCGCTCGGATTCGACAGTGCCGTTTCCGAGCAGGCAGCGAAAAGCAAAGGCATCGTTTCACCGGTGGCGGGTCAGGCGAATATCTTCGTTGTTCCTGATCTGGAAGCGGGAAACATGCTGACCGAGCAACTGCGTCAACTTTCTGACGCTCTGGTTGTCGGCCTGATTGTCGGTGGCAAGGCTCCGATCATTATCAGCCGCACGGACGACATGGTTGCCCGGCTTGCCGCGTGCACGTTGGCGCTCCTGCTTGTTCGCTTTAAAAAGAGTTTCGCTGCGAAGCTAACGAATGCAGAAGTACCCGACGCCACCGCTTATCAGGCTGCCTCGTGCAATTGAGGGTAAGCAAAGGTCGCTTGCTCATCCTCTTCTGCAGCGTCATCCACCATGCACTGTAGCTCGATGTAATGCTCCTGGCTGAATTCGTAGCCAAGATCATACGATGCGATAAATGGCCGAGATTGATAAGGCCCTGAGAGCGGAGTTTTGACTGTACCGGAATAAGTCATGGAGCAGCTCCATTTCGGCTAGCACTAACGCGATTGTCGCGGCGCAGCCTCGCTTTTGCAGAGAGTGTACGCCACAAGCAGGACATTTCTTTGTGTCGCACGTCACCTAGTTGTGTGATAAATGTGACCGGCCAGTCAGGATTTTCCTCGCGATTCGCGGAGCGGTTTGGCTGATTTATTTTTTTTCGCCCTCGCTTTCTCCGAGGCCATTTTCCTCACCAGCGCTTCCAATTCTTCAACGCGCTGGCGTAATTCTTGCTCGTGGCTGGTACTCGCAGATTCGGCTTCGCTTGCGGGAGCGCCGGGGCTCGAGCCGGTGCGCATGAATTCAAAAGGACTAACCACAGGGGTAAAAGCCCGGTATGCGTTCTGGTACATATCGACAACCGCCTTCATATATTTCAGGGTATTTTCTTGCGTAGCCCTGCCCGAGGCGACGACCATCTGCCGCAAAACATCCAGCGGAAACGTGGAATCCGGCTCCTTGGCGTCGTCCACAATGATTTGCGTGAGCACCAGGCGGGTCAGATCCTCACTGGTGGCCGCATCCAGCACTCGCAGTTCGCGGCCTTCGCGAATCATGCGTGCGATTTCATCCAGATTGACGTAGCGGCTGTTGGTGGCGTCGTACAGGCGGCGGTTCTCGTATTTCTTGATAATTACGGGTTTTCGGGGCATGTGCAATCCGCTCACTTTTTTACTTGACAAGCGCAGGCGATGCGCTATGATTGCTGCAGTGCAGCAATACACGCAGCATCAATCCAACTGGCCTAAAAGGAGCAGAACATGAGCACCCCCAAAAAGTCAACCAAGAGCGTGGGCCTGAAACCCGAAGCCATAGAGAGTTTCATTCCCCTGTTTACCAAGAATGCCGGCCGCTTCGCCGAGGTGCAGAAGAAGTCGCTGGAGATCGCCGCTGAGCAGAATGCGGAATTCATCGAGACCTGCAAGAAGACTTTCGATTTCGTTCCGGAAACTCCCGGGCTGTTCTTTTTCGATCTGCTGGGACAGGCTTTCGAGCGCATTGTCGAGACCGAAAAGGCTGCTATCGACCTGGCGGTTGAACAGACCAATGCCATCGCCGACGTTGCCAAAGAGCGCGCCGGATCATTCGCCAAGGTAGCGGAAGGCGTAGGCGGGCTGTTTCAGCAAACCGTGGAGCAGTCGGTTGCCGCGCAAAAGAAGGCACTCGATTACTTCGCCGAGCAAAACAAGACCGTATACGAAGGCGCCAAGAAGCAGTTCCGGGTTTCGAATCCGGTTGCCGAGGCATTCCAGACCGGATTGGACGCGCTGATCGAGACTCAGAAAACAGTGCTCGATATTGCCACCAAGCCATTGCAGCGCTCGGCCGCGTAAGCCGGTTGTATACTGCGGTTGAGAGCATGAGGCGGAAGCTTGCTTAGCGGAGTGAGCCGGTAGCTTCGGCTCCTCGCTGGTTTGTTTTGCGCCTTGGAGAATAATTATGGCGGGTGAACGCGCGGCCAACGGCAAAGATGCCGATCCCATGGCTGCATTTCGTGAATTGCGCGACGCGTATCTAGATGCCTGGTCGAAAACCATGGTGGATGCCGTAAACACTGAGGCTTACGCCAAGGCTACCGGCACTATGCTCGATACCTATCTTTCGGCTTCTTCTCCTTTTCGTGACGCTCTAGAGAAGACGATGCTGCAGGCGCTGCAGCAGCTGAACATGCCTTCTCACGCCGACTTCGTCAGCCTGGCGGAGCGCCTGACCAATGTTGAAATGAAACTCGACGACATGGACGCCAAGTTGGACGAAATGGCCTCGTTTTTCAAGACGTCCGCGGCTCGCTCGCGACGTCCGGCAGATGCGCGAAAGCGGAAAGGGGCACGGTAGCCATGTTAGAGGCTGCGCTGATCGCCGATGAGTTCCTGGGTTTGCCGGAGAAGCTAAACACCTTCAGCAACGCAGTCACTGCAAAGGTTCCCATTGCGCAAACTCCAAAACAATTGGTGTGGGCGCTGAATAAAGCAAAACTCTATCGTTATATCCCGGTCGTTCCTGAAGAAAAACGCCATCCGGTTCCGATGCTTATGGTTTTTGCGCTCATGAACCGGCCCTACATTCTCGATCTTCGCCCCGGACACAGCTTTGTCGAGTTCATGCTCAAACACGGATATGACTTGTACTTGCTGGATTGGGGATCTCCGGGACTGGAAGACAAGCACCTGAAATTTGATGATTACACGCTGGATTACATGCCGCGCGCGATTCGGAAGATGAAAGCGATCTCTGGCTTGCAAGAGTTCAGCATGTTGGGCTGGTGCATCGGTGCAATCCTTGCAACTACCTATTCTGCCTTGCGTCCCGACGACGGACTGCACAACCTGATTCTGCTCACTGCTCCTTTGGACTTTTCCGACAAGCAAGGCATTACATTCGCGAGATGGGTAGACGAGCGCTTTTTCGACGTCGACAAGGTTCTCGAGGCAACCGGCAACATGCCGGGAGAGATGATCGATTACGGGGCGAGAGCGCTGAAACCGGTTGAGAACTACGTTCTGAACTATCTGAAGCTGTGGGACAACATCGATAACCCGCAAGTCGTCCAAGCCTGGAGAGCAATGAACACGTGGGTCACAGATAACGTGCCACTCGCGGGCGGCGCCTTTCGCCAACTAGTTGTGGACCTTTATCGTAACGACCGGCTCATGCGCGGCGAGTGGATAATCCGTGGCGAACGAGTGGACCTGAGCCGGATTCGTGCGAACTTGCTTACGGTGATCGCGGAAACCGACCACATCACCCCGCCCTGCCAGTCAGAAGCCATCATGTCCAAGGTCAGCAGCCAAGACAAGGAGCTATTTCGCGTGCGTGGTGGCCATATCGGCATTATGGCGGGAAGCGGCGCCGACAAGATTACATGGCCACACATTGAACGGTGGCTGGGACCACGCTCAAAGTAGTTGCGTTATCCATGAGCGCCGCCATACAGTTCCCTTCGAATAATCTGTCGAGATCCTGGATCAAGCCTGCAATCGCGCGTTCCACAACACTCCGCATTTTTCGTCTCCGCTGCAGTCCCTGCCTTTCTTGAAAACCGTGATGTAGACTGCCAGCTCTGATCTGAATGGGGATAACATAGACGCGTGAAAGAGACTTGGCGCTGGTTCGGACCGCAGGATCCCGTTTCGCTCGACCATGTGAAGCAAGCGGGTGCAAGCGGAGTGGTTTCGGCATTGCATCATATTTATCGTGGCGAGGCATGGCCCGCGGAAGAGGTTCTCAAGCGCAAGGCCGAGATTGAAGCGGCAGGGCTGGCCTGGTCGGTCGTCGAAAGCATTCCGATCCATAATTCGATCAAGCTGCAAACCGGTCCGGTGCGGCAGTTCACGGACGCCTGGAAAGATTCGCTTGCGGCGGTTGCGCGAGCCGGAGTGAAGATCGTTTGCTACAACTTCATGCCGGTAGTCGATTGGACTCGCACCGATTTGCGATGGCGCCTGCCCAGTACAGGCTATGCGCTGCGATTCGACGTCACCGATTTTGCGGCATACGACTTGTTTATTCTGCAGCGGCCGGATTCTGAAAAAGATTACTCCGCCGACCGCATTGCCTCGGCCCGAGCCCGCTATGAAGTCATGTCCGAGAACCGACGCGATGAATTAGAGCGTACGATCATTGCGGGGCTGCCAGGCGCAGAGGCTTCTTACAACCGGGCTGACTTCAAGAAGTTGTTGGCGCAGTATTCCGGTGTCACTTCCGCCGACCTGCGCAGCCATCTGATTGCCTTCTTGTGCGAAGTAACGCCAGTGGCGGAGGAACTTGGGCTGCGGCTCGCTATTCATCCTGACGATCCTCCCCACTCTCTGTTCGGATTGCCGCGCGTGGTTTCAACTGCAGAGGACATCAGGGCAACCTTCAAGGCCGTTGACACGCCCGCGAACGGCTTGACGTTGTGCGTTGGCTCATTCGGAGTGCGAGCGGATAACGACCTTCTCGCGATGGTGAGCGAATTTGCGCCGCGCATTCATTTTGTCCATCTGCGGCAGGTGCAACGTGAGCCGGATGGGTCATTTTACGAATCTGAGCACCTGCGAGGCAGTTCGGATATCGTGGGCGTGATCTGTGCGTTGCTGCGGGAAGAATCGCGGCGCAGATTCGAAGGCCGCGAAGATCATGAGATCCCGATGCGGCCCGATCACGGGCATGTTCTCGCCGACGATGTTTCGCGCGCGGTGAACCCGGGCTATTCTTTGGTCGGCCGCCTGAAGGGGCTGGCGGAGTTGCGTGGGGTGATTGCAGGCCTCAAGTTCGGGATTCCTGAATTGGCGGATTGAATCAAATCGTTATTTCAGCAATGCATTGGTCTCGCATAACACAGATCGAAGAAGATGACAGGCGAACAGGAGCAACCGCGGATGAACGATTTTGAAAACAAAATTGCGATTGTGACAGGCACGACCGGAATCGGCCGCGCGATCGCGAAACGGCTGGCCGCCGGAGGATGCCGTGTTGTAGCCTGTGGCATTGATTCGTCTGGTAACCGGGAACTGCAGGAGGAGGCGCAAACCGGCGAGCTGGTGCTTTCTGTCGAACATTGTGACGTCAGCGAACCAAACCAAGTGAAAGCTATCGTTAGCAAGACAGTCGCAGCATACGGCGGGCTCGACATTATTGTGAACGCGGCGGCGATTCATCCCTTCGGAACTGCAGTGGAAACCGATGCGGAAAGCTGGAATCGCTGCATAATGGTGAATGTTGGAAGTGTTTTTCTGCTGGCGCACTTCGGCATTCCGGAAATGAAAAAGCGCGGCGGCGGTGCGATCGTGAATCTTTCTTCCGTTCAGGGTTATGCGTGCCAGCGCGGAGTCGCCGCATATGCCACGTCAAAGGGTGCAGTGCACAGTCTGACGCGCGCTCTGGCGCTCGATCATGCGGCGGATCATATTCGCGTAAACTCAATCAGCCCAGGGTCGATTCGCACGCCTATGCTGGCGCGTTCTGCGGCACACTTCGCGCCGGATGTATGCAATGAAACTGCTTTCGAACGTTTCGGTGCGGCTCATCCGCTGGGAAGGATTGGCACTCCGGAGGAAGTGGCAGAGTTAGCCGCATTCCTTCTGTCCGACAAATCCGGTTTCTGTACCGGCGGCGATTATCTTGTCGATGGTGGTTTGCTGGCCGGGATCGGCGTGCAATGAGCGCAGACGGGCAACGAGCGCAAATGATGGGCGCTAAACGGCTCGGGGAGCCACGATGAGCACTATCAGTATCGCAGCTCCCGTTTGCGTTGCACCGACTGGCGATATCTGCGGCGAGGGCGCGGTGTGGCATGCTGAACACCGCGCAGTGTATTGGAACGACATCAATCGGTTCCTGATCCATCGCTTCACCGTCGCGGACCACGCTGTGCGGACGTGGCTTTTCGATGAACCAGTGACCGCGCTCACGTTGACCAATCGCCCGGACACGCTTGCCGTGGTTCTGGGCTCAGGCGTGATTCTGTGGGAGCCGGAAACCGATAAGCGACATGATTTTATTTTTCGCTTCGCAGAATGGCCGAGAGTTCGTCTGAACGATGCTCGCGCCGATCCTAGCGGGGCGCTGTGGATTGGCTCGATGCGCAATAACGTCAACGCCGATGGAACGGGCCGCGAGGCTGGGGGACAAGATGGCAAGCTATTTCGTCTCGACCCCGATGGCACGCTGAGGATCTGCCGTGAGCAAGTTGGAATAGCGAATACGCTCGCATGGAGTCCGGACCGGAGACGCTTTTATTTTGGCGACTCGCTCGCCAACACGATCTGGAGTTACGACTACCATGCGGCTGGCGGCGAAATTAGTAATGAACGACCGTTCCTGCAAGGACTTGCGCGCGGACTTCCAGATGGATCGACGGTCGATTCCGAAGGTTATCTATGGAATTGCCGCTTCTTTGGCGGATCCATCGTGCGGGTTGCTCCGGATGGAGTCATCGATCGCATAGTCGAAATGCCGCTAAAGAACATTACCACCTGCACCTTCGGCGGAGCGGATTTAAAGACTCTTTACGTGACTACGGCGCGGGCTGAAGCTCCTCCCAGCGACCGACTTGCCGGAAGTTTATTCGCCATTGAAACGAACATCGCAGGTCAGACGGAAAATCAATTCCAATTGTCTGGCAAAATGCGGTGACGGCCGGCTGCAGTTCCGCGATTTACGCCTTCATCTTTCGCTGAAGCAGGTCGAGCAAAGGCCGGTCTAACTGATGACCGTGCCAGTTTTCGTATTTCGTGCCGGCGCGTTGGGTATCGAGAACGCCGAATGGACCACGAAAGTTCCAAAGCGCCCAGCCCGAGTGGAGATCGCCGATCACGCTCAACGTGTCGTCAAACCACGCGAGCACGACCTCGGGCGGCGTGTGCTTGTAGCAGCCCATTTCCCCGAAGTGAATGGGTACGCCTTTCATGGCCAGTTCGCCCCATGGCTTGAATGTGCGCGCGAGCTCGCCGCGATCGATCGTTCCTTTTTCGGTCTTGAGAGGCCACGTCGGCACGGGTTCGTTGCCGGTGAGCAGACCGCGAGCCCACTCGCATTTGTAATGTGTGAGTTGCACTGGATGGTATGTATGGCAGCTCTGCGTGATACCGGTATCGAACAGATCTGGGATCGGTGTGGTCGCGGCAATATAACCATCGGTGACGATCAGCCGCTGAGGATCGTGCTTTGAAATTGCTTCGATCGCCGTACGAGCCACACGGGTGTAATCTGCGGCGTGCTTGCGACCGAGTTCGCTGCTAAAGAAATCTTCGGGCTTATTCCCCGCTTTTTTCAATTCTTCTATCTCTGTCGCGTTGGGCATCACGATCGGCTCGTTGACGAGATTAAAGCTCAGTTTCTCGCTCGAGATGCCTTTATACCGATCGGCGAAGTAAGTCCACTGATAGACAAATGCGTCGAGCATCTTCGGATCGGTAAACAAGCTGCTCTTCTCTTTGGTGATGTGAATGCCGGTGAGAGATTCATTCATCGTGTCGAGAATGCAGTACCCGGGGGCGCGATGCAGGCACACGTTGACGTGAATTCCATACTGTTCGCCCAGACGGATCGCACGATCAATAGGAGTGATTTTCTTCTCGTGAATCTTGAATAGATCAGCCGAATCTGTCCAGAAGCGATAATCCATGGGCAAACGCACCCAGGTGAAACCCCAGTCGCGAATCCAGCGAAAATCGTCCTCAGGAAACAGACCGTCATCCTTGTATGGGAAATATTTCATCCAGTCCGTGTCGGTGGAAAAGTACTCGAGCAGGTTGAAGCCGTACCATCGCGGATTTTGCGCCGGCTTTCGCGGAGCCGGATTATTCTCAACAACTGCAGATTGAAGCGGAGTAACGACCTTTCCAGCCAACCAGTGCTGTTCCGGCAGAACGAACGCAGCCGCTGAAAGACCAAAATATTTGAGCACAGCACGCCGGCTCATTCCGTCTCGAGTTGCGATTGGTCCTTCGAAAACTCTTCTCTGCGCCGATTCGCAAGATTCGCGATGAATCTTCTTATCGTTCATCCACGCGCCTCAATTTCCCCGACACTTTGTCTGGCAATTCGGTTTAGCTGCTTGCTGGCCTCACACTATACAGCCGTAGCCCCGCGATGCGACGTCCAGAACTCTGTAATCTCTTCAAGAGAACGCCCCTTGGTTTCCGGGATCAGCAGTGCTACCAGGATAATCGTCAATAATGCGCCGGCGCTGAAACACCAGAAGGTTCCATCCGATCCCAGGCTGCGATGCATGATAGGAAACAGTTGATTGCCAAGATAGCCGACCAGCCACAATGCTGTTGTGGCGATCGACATGCCCCGGCCACGAACTTTCGTGGGATAAATTTCCGAGATGATCACCCAGCATGCTACGCCGTTCCCAAATGCGTGCCCGGCGACGAAGCTCATCACAAACATAAGCACCGCCAATCCGCTGCCGTGAACGTGATAGAACCAGCCAACCAACGCGAGTGAGATAAACTGCAACGCAGTGCCGGCGAGGATCAGAGTTTTTCTTCCCGCGCGATCGACCAGCCAGAGCGCAACAAGCGTGAACAGCAAATTAATCAGGCTGACCAGAACAGACTGGAAAAATGCGTCGCTGGATGCGGTTCCGGCGGCCCGGAAAATTTCCGGCAGGAATGAAAATATGGGAGTGATTCCGCTGATTTGCTGCAGACCCGCCAGCATGATGCCTAGCAGCAGAGGCCGCCGAAAAACCGTGAAGAGCTCCCAGATATTGCCTTGTTCGATGGCCAGCGAGTTTTCGATCTCGGCTGCCTCGTGGACGGAGGCCTGCGAGCCGTTGATTTGTCTAAGGACCTGAACGGCTTGATCGCGGCGGCCGACCTTCATCAGCCAGCGCGGGCTTTCCACCGCGGGCACGATCATGCCGCCAAACAAGAGCGCAGGCACGATCCCGGCAAAAAACATCCAGCGCCAGCCGGTCGAAATATTCCATGCTTCATCGCCCATGCGCTGGATGAGCATGTTGACGAAAACGGCTGCGAGAATTCCGACCACGATGCCCAACTGGTAGAGAGTTACACAGCGGCCGCGGACCCGAGTCGGCGCAATCTCGGCGATGTAATTCGGCGAGATCACGGAGGCAGCGCCGATCCCAAGGCCTCCGATCAGGCGCCAGATCACGAACTGATGAAAACTGGAAGAAAAAAAGATTCCCGCCGAAGACGCAGCAAAGCAGATGGCGCACAGAGCAAGTCCGATTTTCTTGCCGAGATGATCGGCAATCGTTCCGGCAACCGCACAACCCGCAATGCAGCCGATCAGAGCGCAACCGGCAGCCCATCCGATTCCAGCCGCGTTAAGATGAAAGCGTTGGCTGAGGTAGCCAATGGCGCCGCTGATTACAATATTGTCGTAACCAAACAGCAGTCCGCCACAAGTGGAAACACTGGCTGCCACGACCAGCGGAAGACGAGAATGGGATTGAACCAGCGGGCGCGTCAGGTTACCGGCCTCGCTGGGTTAACTCTGCCGGCGTCGCAGTCGCGGAAACCGGGGATTCCAACATCGCCTTTGCCGCCAGGATGAAACCCAAAGTGTGCGCCATCCCAGTGTGCCAGGGAGCAGCACAGGACATTTGCGGAGTGTGATCAGGAATAATCACTCCGTCGAACTGGTTGCGGTGAAGAATCGAGAGAATGCGGATCATATCGACGTCGCCTTCGTCGATAAACGTCTCCCGATAGTGCGGCACCTTGCCGGTCACATTGCGCAGATGAAGATAAGCGATTTTGCCTTGCCGGCTGTAATGATCAACCGCTTCGTAGACATCGCCCTCGGTCATTTCAGCGATGGTTCCTACGCAGAGCTCTAGTGCATTAGACCGGCTTGGCACTGCATCGAGCAAACGCTGATACATGTGCGGCTGGAAGACCAAACGCGGCTGCCGGCGCATGGTTGGCATCGGAGGGTCGTCAGGATGTGCTGCCAGCCGCACGCCAGCTTGCTCGGCGACCGGAACCACATCTTCCAGAAATCTTTGCAAGCGTCTCCAGAGTTCTTCGTGCGAAATGGCCGGCAACGCGCCGCGCGGGGCGGCCGAGTTGTAAACCATATTCCAGATCACGCCGTTCGGCACCGGCTCGTCATCGGCAGGACCGTCCATTCCAACGGTCAACGCATCCCCGCGGCCGGTGGGCGTGGTTACTCGCCCACACACTCCCGCGAGACTGAAGTTGTACCCCAGCACTGGAATTCCGGCTTCGCCCATGTGGCGAATAATAGTTTTCACGTTGTCAATTTGCTCAGAGCGCTTCGGGCCATCGAGCAGAATGTCATGCCAGTGGGCAGGGTCGAGGTTTTCGATTGCCGCCAGCCTCAGATCAGCGCTTTCGATTTCTTGTCGAAGATCTTTCAGTTCGGCAACCGTCCATATTTTTTCTGGATCGCCTGCCATCCCCCATGGCTCATATTTTGCGCCGGTCGGTTGGTTGCTGCGCGGATTCTTCGATCCCTGGTTGAAGTAATCGACCAGATGAGCCACGACATGGGTGCACCCAGCCTGCCTCGCGAAATCATAATATTCGCGGGTCAGCATATGCCGGTATAAGCCGATGCCCACTTTCATAGGCGGTTCCCGATTCCCGAGCCATAATCCGCACTGAGGATTTGCCCGCTGATTTCGGCAGCCAGGGGCGAACACAGAAAAACGAAGGCATCTGCAATCGATTCCGGACTGTTGCGTTTTCCCAAGGTCACGCGAAGTACAAACTCACGGTAAGCAGGGTCCTCCTCGAAAACCTTGAGCGAACTTCCAGCCGCAACATTTCCGGGTGAAATCACGTTCACACGAATACCGGCCGACGCGTATTCCATGGCCATGCAGCGGGCAAAATTTTCCAGCGCGGCTTTGGCCGAAGCGTAAGCCGGAATCTGTGTGTGCGGAACTCGCGCGACGTAAGATGAAGTGAAAATCAAATGGCCGGAAATCTTGCGTTTGACCCACTGCGCAAACACCGCACGAGTGAGACACACCTGCGCTAGAAAATTGAAGCGAAAGATGCGCTCGAACTCCGCCTCAGAAGTTGTCGCGAAGGGATGGAGGCCGCAACCGCCGGCGTGCCCGAGCACAGCATCCATTTTCGGAAATCTTTCGAATGACTCATCCACGATTCGAGTCAAATGGCCGGAGTCTGTTATATCGCAGGAGTGGTAGATATAACCCTGATCAGGGATTTGCCACTTTCGCAACGCTTCTCGCGCCTCGTTCGCAGGTTTCAGATCAAGCAAAATCAGCATCGCCTCGGCCGCGCTCAGTCGTTTCACCATGTGCTCGGCGATTGCGCCCATGGCGCCGGTGATGAAGATGACTCTGCCGGAAAGATCGATTTGGATCATGGTTAATTCGCCAGTGCTGTTCGAAACCTCTTCGCAACAACCGCAAGGTTTTCGTTCTGCTGAATCGATCCTTTACATGATTCCGTGCTTTTCAAAAGCAGCGACGGCGCTGCTCCCTTCTTCCAGAGCCTTTCTCACCAGCTTTTCGCCGCGCGCTTTTTCGAGAGCCTTGGTAAAGACCTCAGTCGCAGCTTCGACCGGAATCACACA
>JASHTD010000527.1 GCA_030040725.1 Candidatus Sulfotelmatobacter sp.
TTGGTTAACCCTGCGAGTTTCGTAATGGAAATCGAAGACGTGTTCGAGGCTAAGATGACTTCCGGCTTCATCAATCGGTCGAGGTCACGAAAAATCTCTGATTTGATTTCAAACCTTTCCGTCGCGGCCTCGACGATGAAGTCGCACTCGGTCAGGCGGGAGCGGTCGGTGACCGGCTGAATGCGCTTCATCGCCGAGTCTTTGTCTTCCGCCGTGATCTTGTTTTTTGCGACTTCGCGATCGAGATTCTTGGTTATGGTCGCCAGCCCGCGATCGAGAAATCGCTGCTCCACATCGCACAAGACGACAGAAAATCCGCTGCGCGCGAACACATGGGCGATGCCGTTGCCCATGGTGCCCGCGCCGATGACGCCTACTTTCTTGATTTCCATATCGAACCTCTCGAAAGTGTCCTCAGGCTCTCACAATCAAAACGTTCGAGTTTACCATTGCCGCGACGAGTCTACGGTGGCAGCGCTTTCGCGGTGCTAAAATAAATGCGTAGCTGCGCTGATTTACGTTCTCATCGAATTTTCTCTTGAGGTGTAACCATGGCAACGCTAGAAGCCCCCGTTCGGCCGCGCACAATTGCCCATCAGGGCCCGTTCATCAACGAAGCTTTCTTTGATTTCCGCCACGAAGAGAACGCGCGCAAGATGCGCGCCGCCATCGAGCGGGTTCGCGGACAACTCGGCCGCGAGTACGATCTCATCATCGGCGGCAAGCGCGTCAAAACCGCCGACAAGATCAGGTCGCTGAATCCTTCCCGGCCATCGGAGATTGTCGGTACTCATCAGAAAGCGGGCAAAGAGCATGTTGAGCCGGCAATCAATGCCGCGCTGAAGGCGTTCGAATCGTGGAAGTACACCTCGATCGAAGAGCGTACTGGTCTCCTGTTTCGCGTCGGCGATCTTTTGCGGCAGCGCAAAATGGATTTCATGGCCTGGCTGGTTTTTGAAGTGAGCAAGAACTGGGGCGAAGCCGACGCCGATATTTCCGAGACCATCGATTTCTGCGAGTTCTATGCGCGTGAAGCGTTGCGGCTGGCGAAGGCCGAAGCCCCAGTGCAGCTTCCCGGCGAGCACGATTCGCTCAAGTACATTCCGCTGGGCGTCGGTGCCGTGATTCCGCCGTGGAACTTCCCCTGCGCAATTATGGCGGGCATGACGATGGCTTCAATCGTCAGCGGCAACACGGTTATTCTCAAACCGTCGAGCGACTCGCCAACCATCGCCGCAAAGTTCGTCGAACTACTCGAAGAAGCAGGCATCCCCGAGGGCGTCGTCAACTTCTGCCCCGGTTCGGGCGCAGCTTTCGGCGATGCCATCGTCTCGCATCCGAAAACGCGCTACATTGCTTTCACCGGCTCGCGGGAAGTTGGATTGCACATCAACAAATCCGCTGCAACCCAGGCGCCAGGCCAGCTTTGGATCAAGCGTACCATCCTTGAAATGGGGGGCAAAGACGCCATTATCGTAGACGCCGATTCCGATATTGATTCCGCTGTCGAAGGCGTTGCCCAGGCGGCATTCGGATTTCAGGGGCAGAAGTGTTCGGCGTGTTCGCGTGCCATCGTGGACGAGCGCGTCTACGACAAGTTCCTCGACATGCTCAAAGCCCGTGTCGAAAAGATTACTGTCGGCGATCCCGCCGAAAACACGAACATGGGCGCGGTGATCAATGAAGGCTCGATGAAGACCATTCTCGGCTACATCGAGCAGGGCAAGAAAGATGGGCGCGTCATCACCGGCGGCGAGCGCGCCACCGAAGCTGGCGAAGGATATTACATTCGTCCCACTGTGATTGCCGATATTCCGCCGAAATCAAAACTCGAACAGGAAGAAATTTTCGGCCCGGTACTCGCGGTCATCAAATCGCGCGGCTTCGATCAGGCGCTCGAAATCGCCAACGATACCGAATTCGGACTTACCGGCGCGGTTTACACAAAATCGCAGGACAAAATTGATCGGGCCATTCGCGACTTTCACGTTGGCAATCTCTACATCAACCGCAAATGTACGGGAGCCATGGTTGGTGCGCATCCATTCGGCGGCTTCAACATGTCGGGGACAGATTCGAAATCCGGCGGCCCGGATTACCTGTATCTGTTCACGCAGGCGAAATCGATCGGAGAAAAAATCTAAGCGCAGCTTGCGCTGATCGGCGAGCGTTCAATTGGGAAGTTCGATTCCGGAAAACTGCTTACACGCGTCGAGCAGCTTTTCCTGTCGCTCTTCATCGCGCGCGGCGGGATTCGGTTGGCGCAGCTGCATGTGGAAGAAGTATTCGCCGGTTAGCTTAGCGGCCGCATCCTGGCTCACCGCCAGCCAGGCCTGCGTGCGATAGCCCTCAGTTAAATCATCGGGAGCATTCGCGCCTCCCATCTTGGTCGCAACCCAGCCCGGCTCTAGCGCGTTTGAAAGAACACCCGGCCACCGGCGCGCAATTGCGAAGGCGAGCAACACGTCGTGGAGCTTGGTATCTGAATAAGCCTGCTGGCCCTGCCAGGGGCGCTGCTCCCATAGCAGGTCCTTCAGACTCGCATCGCCATTGCGGTGCAGGCCGGAGCTCAGGTAAACGAGGCGTTTAGGCTTGTTGATGAGCGCGGTCAGTATGTAAGGAGCGAGTGTGTTCACCGCAAACTCGCGCGGCAGGCCATCTTCCGTAACGATCTTCTTGGGCGATTGA
>JASHTD010000528.1 GCA_030040725.1 Candidatus Sulfotelmatobacter sp.
TCAAATTCCTGCCCGATGAAGCAGCTCGCGATCAAGGTTTGCTGGAACGGTTCAAGAACGAAGTGCGCATTGCCCGCCGCGTATCGCACCCCAACGTTTGTCGCGTCTATGACGTGGGAGAAGTCGAAGGTCACACATTCTTCACCATGGAATACGTCGACGGTGAAGACCTGGCGTCTTTGTTGCGGCGTATAGGACGCCTCCCCGAAGACAAAGCGCTGGATATCAGCCGCCAGCTCTGCGCCGGCCTGACTGCCGCTCACACCAAAGGCGTGCTGCACCGCGACCTGAAGCCCGCGAACATCATGCTTGATGGGCGCGGGCAGGTAGTGATCACCGATTTCGGCCTGGCCGGAGTTGCCGAGCAAATTCAAGGGGCCGAAGTGCGCAGCGGCACTCCCGCCTACATGGCGCCCGAGCAACTCGCAGGAATGGAAGTCAGCACGCGCAGCGATATTTATTCATTAGGTCTGGTGCTCTATGAGGTCTTTACCGGAAAGCGAGCCTTTGCCCAGAAACCTTCTGATAAGCTGGGTGCCCGCGACCAGACCACGCCGAGCCGGCCATCGTCGGTGGTCAAAGATCTTAACCCAGTCATTGAGCGCGTCATTCTGCGTTGCCTCGAAACCGAGCCTTCAGCGCGGCCAGCCACGGTTTTGAGCGTGGCCGCGGCACTGCCGGGAGGGGATCCACTGGCCGCAGCGCTGGCAGCCGGCGAAACTCCTTCGCCGCAAATGGTAGCTGCGGCCGGCGAAACAGTGGGGCTCCGATCGCGCGTGGCTGTCGCCTGTCTTACAACTCTGTTCCTGGCCCTTGGCCTGGTCGTCTTCCTCAATATTCGTTACGGCGGCTTAGCGAAGATGCCGCTGGAGCTCGCACCTGAGGTGCTCGCACAAAAGGCCCGCGAGACGATCGTGCGGATGGGATACCCGGAGCGCGCGCTCGACAGTGCATACGCTCTGCAATACGACAACGACTTGCAGGAGCACATCGAAAAAAACGACAAGCCGCATCCGAATTGGCCAGCGGTGCTCGCCGGAAGGCCTTCCCTGCTTCGATTCTGGTACCGGCAGAGTCCCGATGATCTCGTAGCAGACGGTTTTCGTGATCAGTTTCTGAGTCCGGGAATGGTATCGTCTACCGATCCTCCGCCAATTCTTTCTGGAATGATCGAAGCAGAACTCGATCCACAGGGCCATCTGGTTTATTTCGAAGCGATTCCTCCTCAGAAAGACAACAGCGCAGCGCAGTCATCGGGATTCGACTGGAACCTGCTTTTCACTGCCGCTGGACTCGACCCCTCGCAATTTCAAAAGACCGAGCCTCAGTGGAATTCCCTCGCTGCTGCCGACACTCGTGCCGCCTGGACTGGAACCTGGCCGGGATCGAATCGTCCGCTGCGCGTGGAAGCGGCCGCCTACCATGGCAAACCGGTTTTCTTTTCGCTGATCGGAGACTGGACCAAGCCAGACCGTATGAAGAATCCCGAAGATTCCCTTGGGAAAAAACTCGGTCGGGCGATTTCGGTATTCCTGTTGTTGTCGGGGTTGTTCGCGGCGATTTATGTCGCCCGCAAAAACTACCGGCAGGGACGCGGCGATCGCGACGGCGCGCTCCGCCTGGCTGCGATCATATTCGCCCTGCAAATGCTCCTGTGGCTCTGTCGAGCGCACTTCGTCATGGGCCTCGCGACAATCGGCTTGCTTATTATTGCCGCTAGCACCTCGCTGTTTTATGCGGGCGTTACTTGGATGTTGTACTTGGCCCTTGAGCCGTGGGTGCGCCGCCGCTGGCCGCAGGCAATGATTTCCTGGAGCCGTGCATTGTCAGGGCAATTTCGCG
Source organism: Candidatus Sulfotelmatobacter sp. (assembly GCA_030040725.1). Taxonomy (GTDB): domain Bacteria; phylum Acidobacteriota; class Terriglobia; order Terriglobales; family Acidobacteriaceae; genus Sulfotelmatobacter. The sequence goes on from JASHTD010000528.1 coordinate 1,843, forward strand.
ATCCGCTCGTTGGCCGTGATCTTTTGTTCGGCGTGATGCTGGGAGTGGTCTGGATTCTGATCTTCCAGATTGGAGCGATACGCATGACGCTCCTCGGAGCCGCGCCCGTGCTTGACTCGACGGAATACTTGGCTGGCGGGCGCGAGGCGCTGGGTGCGTGGTTGACGCGGATTCCGCAAGCCATCATTTTCACTCTCCTATTCTTCTTTTTGCTGCTCGGGCTGAAAATGCTGTTGCGCAAGGATTGGCTGGCTGCCATCGCGTTCGTCGCGGTTTATGCGCTGCCGCTGGGGCTGAGCTCTTCGTATCCATCGGTTGAGTTGCCGATGCAGATTCTGATCTATTCCGTGGCTGTGCTGATTGTTTTCCGCTTCGGCCTTGTGCCTTTGGCCTGTGCAATCTTCACCGTCGATATGTTGGCGAATGTTCCTTTCTCGGCCGATCTTTCGGCGTGGTACATGCCGACTTCGATACTGGCCCTCGTCAGCATCGTCGCCTTGGCAGCCTGGGGCTTCTATCACTCCCTCGGTGGAGAGCCGCTCTGGCGCCCAGAACTCGAATGAACTTTGGCATCGAATCAGGCTTCTGACAGGGCTTTCGCCGCCATCGATCCTTACAACCGGCTGCATTTCTTGCGCAAGTATTTGCGCATTGAGCGGGGAAACCTGCGTCTCGACCGCTTGGAAACACAATGAGATTGGCCCAGCGGAGCGCGAAAGCGCTGCTCGGATGAGTGGCACGAGACCTGCTCCCGGAGCAATCAAGGTAAGGCTTCCAGGAGGCGGTAATGCGCATTCTCACCGTATTTTCTTCCCTTCTTCTGTTGTCGGCACTGGGCTTTGCCCAGGGCGAGCGCGGTGTTCCAGGCTATTGTCCATACGGATGCGGGCCGTACGTGCCGATGATCACCACCCCGAACCTGTCGTTCACGACCTATTCGCCGAACCCTGTGGGCGCGACCAATGCGACCGGTGGCCTGATCGCCGGCGCGACGAACGGGACTCTCTCCGAGATCAACGGCAATACCAGCTCGGTTTATACCGTTCCGGTCTGGTATTCCGGCGGCGGCATGCCGCTGGTTGAGCCCGCAACGAACTCGGCGGTTGGTGGAATGAGAATGAATGCCGCGCGCCGGGAATACCGGGAGCACATGGAGCGCGAAGAAGGCGAGCGCGAAGCGGCCACCCGGTCGTGGGTCTATTTCGCCTCGGGCGCGGCCTCACCGGGATCGGTGGCTACGGCGCATCCGGCAAAGAAATCCTATACGAACTCGGACGTGCTACAGCAGAACGACAAGAACGGTTACGTCCACTACGACAGCAAGACCGAAAAGATTCAGTAACGCGAGTGTTCGCGTAGTTGTCTGTGGATCCCACCCTTCGAAAACCTGCGGAGGGTGGGGGCATCCACCGCGAGCGATTCCCTTCCATCGTCCGAGCGGCCTGGCAACGTCGATAACACGTTCACTTCGTGGCGCTCACCTTGAAGTGGCGTTGTCCACCAAGCCACGATCTTTCAACATGGGCGCGATACTGGGTTCCGCTCCCCGCCAGGCTTTGTACATTTTCGGCAAGTCTTCGGTATTGCCCCTGGACAACACCATTTGCCGAAAGCGGTCTCCATTGGCCCGGGTCAAGCCGCCATGATCTTCGAACCATTGAAACGCGTCGTCGTCGAGCATCTCGCTCCATAGATAAGCGTAGTAGCCAGCAGCGTAGCCGTTGGCCCAGATGTGGAGGAAATAACTGGAACGGTAACGCGGCGGCACGTAACTGATGGAGAGATGCGTTTTCTGCAAAGCCTCGGTCTCAAACGTATCCGCATTTTGCAGCCGGGCGCTGGCCGGCAGCGTGTGCCACTGCATGTCGAGTTCGGCGGCGGCCAGAATTTCGGTGAGGGCGTAACCCTGATTGAACGTTTTCGCCTTTCTGATTTTGGCCGCCAACTCGGCCGGCATGGGTTTGCCGCTTTTGTAATGTTTAGCGAAGTGTTCGAAGACGGCAGGATAGCTGGCCCAGTGCTCATTGAACTGCGAGGGAAATTCAACAAAATCGCGCGGCACGGACGGGCCCGAAAGCGTGGGATATTCCGTATTGGCGAAAATGCCGTGCAGAGCGTGGCCGAATTCGTGGAACATGGTGGTGACGTCGTCGAAGCTGAGGAGCGCGGCTTCGCCGGGCGCGGGTTTGGCGAAGTTGGCCACGTTATAGATCACGGGGAGTGTGCTCAACAGCTTGGACTGATTTACAAACTCGTTCATCCAGGCCCCACCGTTTTTGTTGTCGCGCTTGAAATAATCGCAATAGAAAAGCGCCAGCGGCTGGCCATCGGAATCAGAAACTTCAAAAACTCGCACGTCCGGGTTGTAGACGGGTATGTCTTTTCGCTCCTTGAAGGTCAATCCGTAGAGCTGATTAGCGGCATAAAAAACGCCGTTCTCAAGCACATTGTTGAGTTCGAAATAGGGTTTGATTTCGGATTCATTGAGGTCATATTTCGCTTTGCGGACCTGTTCCGAGTAGAAGTTCCAGTCCCATGGTTGGAGTTTGAAGCCGCCGTTCTGGGAGTCGATCAGCGCCTGAATGTCGGCAGCCTCGAGGGCGGCGCGGGAGGTCGCGCCGGGAACCAGAGCATCCATGAACTTGATCGCAGTTTCCGGCGTCTTGGCCATCTGATCCTCTAGTATCCAGGCGGCATACGTCGGATAGCCGAGCAATTTGGCGTTCTGGGCTCGAATCTGCGCAAGCCGAACGATGGTGCTGCGGGTGTCGTTGGCGTCGCCGCGCTGGGCGCGGTTCAACGAATTTTCGAAAATCGTCTGCCGGGTTGCGCGCTGCGTCAACTCGGAGAGAGTGGGTTGCTGCGTGGTATTTTGCAGCGGGATTACATAACCTTCCACTTTGCGGTCCTTCGCGACTTCGGCCGCACCAGCAAGTTGCGCATCCGTCAGACCGGCGAGCGAGGCTTTATCCTGCGTTACATACGCACCTGCTTTGGCGGCTGCCAATAATTTGGTGGTGAATGCGTTGGACAGCGTTGAGTCTTCCTCATTGAGTTTTCTGACCGCGGCCTTGTCGGCCTCGCTGAGGTTCGCGCCTGCGTGCACGAACTTTTTGTAATCGATATCGAGCAAGCGCATGGACTCCGGGTCCAGATGAAGCGAGTCCCGCTCCCCGTAAAGCTTCGCGACGCGCTGGAAAAGCTTGGAGTTGAGAAAGATGTCGTCCTGCAGCGCGGCCACGCGCGGAGCCTCGTAGTCCTGGACCTTCTGCAACTCCGGATCGAGGTTGGCAGCTGTCACTCCGTTGAAGACCTGCCAGACGCGGGTGAACAATTGGCCCGACTTCTCCATGGCCACAATCGTGTTCTCGAAGGTTGGCGGCTCCGCGTTGTCGGCGATGGCCTGAATCTCTTTGCGCTGTTCCGCCATGCCCGCGTCAATGGCCGGTTGATAGTCGCCGTCCTTGATCTTGTCAAAAGGAGGCGCCTGAAACGGTAGCGTGCTTGCTGCGTAGAACGGATTGCTAGGGCCGAAACCAGGCCCCGCAGTCTGGGCCGCAAGAGCGCAAGCGCCCAGCAGGAGTGCCGCAGTGAGGGGAAAGATTGTTAAATACCCGGAGTTTTTCCGTATGTGTTGTAGAGGTGCGCTCATAGGATCTGGTTTTTCCCCGATGTTCTGAAATTGTGCGCAAGCCGAGGCTCGCGTATCGCATCCGAACGCTAAGAAAAGCATGACCGAATGATTCTATCTTGAACGAGCACGATGAGTGCGCAGTCCGAGGTCGAACGCGGCTTCGGGCGCGAGAACGCCCGTCACCTCATTCCAGATGGGCCTTCTGTTCTTGCGAGGTAAGCGCTGATCTGGTCTTCCGGGATGCCGCATCCTATCGAGGAAGGCGCGGCGGGAGAGGATCGCCTCAAGCAGAACTTGTAGAATGCGGATCAAGAAACGGAGGGCCCCTACCGATGAGTGCTTATTTGATTTTTACCCGCGAAAAGACTCTTGATCGCAAGGAACTTGAAATCTACTGGAACACGATCAAACCTACCTTCGAGGGCTACACGGTCAAGATTCTTGCGAACTACGGCAAGCACATCGACCTGGAAGGACAGGCAACGGAAGGGACGGTGATAGCCGAATTTGCGAGCATGGAAGCAGCGAAGGCCTGGTACGACAGCCCTGCCTACCGCACGGTACGGGAACATCGATTCAAAGGGGCGATCTATCGCGGCATGCTGGTACAGGGTGTCTAAGCTCGCGGGTCGGCTTTTCGAAAGGGCGCCCGGCCAATCCTCTGTCATCCTGAGCGGAGTTGGTGGTCGCGAAGCGAGCCCCGACGGAGTCGAAGGTTCCCCTTGCACGCTGGGACTGACGATGACGTCTCGGGGAGTTCTCCCCGAGCGTAGGCGCGGCGATGGAAACTCCTCTCGAGGTTCGAGGTACTGCACCGGGCAGGGATCCTTCGACTGCGCGCCTGCTTCGCATTCGCGAAGCAGGCACTTCGCTCAGGATGACAGGCTGGCGTTTAACTCGCCCAGATTCCCACTTCTCGCAAAGGAAGCGAGAAGTGGGGCACCCGGGGGTGCCCAGGGCGCTTTTTCAGAGCATGCGCTATGCCCGCCTCAGTCCTCTGAGTGTCCGTCATTGTGATGTTCTTCCAAGGAATTGGCGGGTTGTTCCTCAACGCCAGCCCAAGCGCGACAGTGGTCTCGCCTTCTTTGCATTCCTCTGCGATGAAGGCTACGTTGCGCGCCGCGATCTCGGCCCTCAGAAGGCGTTCGAGTTGATCTTTTTGGAGCCTCAGATTCTGAGGGTCTTCGGGACGCCTCGCCAGCTGTAGAGCGTGGTCGATTGCAACGATTAGATATTCCATAGTTCCGCAATAGAACTTCGCAACGCTATCTAACGTCAAAGCATCTAAACCTTGACAACGATCCACTCACATCCTATCATGCGAATGGAAGCAATCATAAGCGCATTGATTCCAAAGCACTTATTCGGTGCAACGGAGCTGCTCAGCGACTCTCAGGCGGCTCTAAAACTAGGATTCAAGTGGGTTTAGAGGAGAACAATTTATGGCCAAGATTATTGGGATTGACCTTGGAACCACCAATTCCTGCGTGGCGGTAATGGAGGGCGGCGAGCCCAAAGTTATCCCGAACGAAGAGGGAGGGCGGACTACGCCTTCCGTAGTTGGTTTTACCAAGAATGGGGAAAGATTGGTTGGGCAGGTGGCGAAACGCCAGGCCATTACCAATCCAGAAAACACGGTTTATTCGATCAAGCGCTTTATGGGGCGGCGCTACGACGAGGTGTCGGAAGAGATCAAGATGGTGCCCTACAAAGTTGTGCGGCAGGGCGATCACGTGGCCGTTCTGGCGCAGGGCAAGGAGTACACGCCTCCGCAGATTTCGGCGTTGATTTTGCAGAAGCTGAAAAAGGCGGCGGAAGACTATCTCGGCGAAAAGGTGAGCGACGCGGTCATCACCGTGCCGGCTTACTTTAACGACGCGCAGCGGCAGGCGACCAAAGATGCCGGGCAGATTGCCGGGCTCGACGTGAAACGCATTATCAATGAACCGACGGCGGCCGCGCTGGCGTACGGACTCGACAAGGGCAAAGACGAGACCATTGCGGTTTACGACTTTGGCGGCGGCACGTTCGATATTTCGATTCTGGAAGTCGGCGAGGGCGTGATTGAGGTAAAGGCCACCAATGGCGACACGCACCTGGGCGGCGACAATCTCGACCAGCGCATCGTTGACTGGCTGATTGATGAGTTCAAAAAAGATGAAGGTCTCGACCTGCGCGGCAAGGGCAACGAGATGGCTTTGCAGCGCCTGCGCGACGCGGCTGAGCGGGCGAAGATTGAGCTTTCGACCACGATGGAAACCGAAATCAATCTGCCGTTCATCACGGCGGATGCATCGGGTCCGAAGCACCTGGTTAAGAAGCTGACGCGGGCGAAGCTGGAAGGAATGGTCGAAGACATCATTCAGAAGTCGGTGGGTCCGTGCAAGCAGTGCATGAAAGATGCGGGCATTGACGCCTCGAAGATCAACGAAGTCGTGCTGGTCGGCGGGCAGACTCGTATGCCGCGCATTCAGCAGTTGGTGAAAGAATTGTTTGGCAAGGAAGGCCACAAGGGAGTGAATCCTGATGAAGTCGTGGCAGTAGGCGCGGCGATTCAGGGCGGCGTTCTCGGCGGCGAGGTGAAAGACCTGCTGCTGCTGGATGTGACTCCACTGTCTTTGTCGATTGAGACTTTGGGCGGCGTGGCTACACCGATGATTCCCCGCAACACGACGATTCCTACGAAGAAGACGGAAACGTTCTCGACCGCGGCGGATAATCAGACCTCGGTTGAGGTGCACGTGCTGCAGGGCGAGCGTCCGATGGCGGCGCAAAACCGGACTCTGGGCAAGTTCCACTTGACCGGAATTCCGACGGCTCCGCGCGGCGTGCCGCAGATCGAAGTGACGTTCGACATCGATGCCAACGGCATTTTGAACGTGACCGCAAAAGACACGGCCACGGGCAAAGACCAGAAGATTACGATCACGTCGTCTTCCGGGCTTTCGAAGGAAGAAGTCGAGCGCATGGCGAAGGAAGCCGACGCTCACGCGGCGGAAGACAAGGCAGCGCGCGAGTC
>JASHTD010000529.1 GCA_030040725.1 Candidatus Sulfotelmatobacter sp.
TGGTTACAGCAAACGCTTCGGGCTGCACTACGTCGATTTCAAGACGGAGAAACGCACACCCAAGCTTAGTGCACAGTGGTATAGGGAATTAATTGCGGAGAATGCGGTGGAGTGAGGAGCTCACGTGAATTGGATGGAATCTCCAGGGCAGCGAGGTGTGTAGGCTTCGGAAATTTCGCTGCAATCCAGTTCGTTAGCCTCAGCCAGGTGTCGGCATCCTATCGTTTATGAGTGGAAAGGCCATGGCTTTCGACATAGCCAAGTATTTCTTGCCAGTCCTGATCCTTTGCCTCCTCACCAGTCCTCCCGCGTACGCCGAGTGCCCTATCAACGAGGTCATCGTGAAGGGACGAGTAGAGAATCCTCCTGAAAATGCGCGAGTTCGTGTGCAATTGGTTTACCCGAACCACCGCGGGGGCGATGTTGGTGAAGTCATTTTGGCAGGCACAGACTTTATTCTTCCGGTTGAATTCCTGACGCAGAGCCGCAAGCCCACCCTGATCGGTTCGCTTGGTGAGAAGTGCAACCGCAAGCCAGAAACTGTGATCGTAACGTTAATAGGAAGCGATCCGGCTCATGAGTATGACCGCGTGTCCCTCGAACTGGCAGCAGATTTCAAGAAAACTGATTCGAGCACGTACACTGTTCGATTAGGCGTCACCTTGAAGGCCGCGAAATGATTCTTCCAGGCAATCCCTGGTTGCATGTTGCTCACAGATTCTCACACGCGAATTTCGGTCGAAGCGGAAGATGCTGGTAGGCGCCTCGACCACTTCCTCGCTGTCAGGCTGGCCAGTCTCAGCCGCTCACGCATCCAGCAACTCGTCGCTCAGGAAAAAATCCTCGTCAACAACGCCCCCACGAAAGCCTCGCTCAAGCTGCGCGGCGGCGAAACCATCACCATTCTTGGCCAGCCCACGCCGCCGCCGCTCAAGGCCGAGGCCGAAGACATCCCGCTAGACATCGTCTATGAAGATGACGACCTCGCAGTCATTAACAAGCCTGCGGGAATGATGGTGCACGCAGGCGCAGGCGCGACCGACGATTCCCGTCATCGTGGCACGCTGGTCAATGCCCTGCTTCACCACATGAAAAGTTTGTCGGCCGTTGGGGGCGAGCTGCGGCCGGGAATTGTGCATCGTCTCGACAAAGGCACCAGCGGGCTGATTATCGTGGCAAAAAACGATGAAGCGCATCGCAGGCTCAGCGAGCAGTTTGCCGCGCGCGAAGTAAAGAAAAAGTACCTGGCGCTGGTGCACGGATGGGTAAAAAAGGACTCCGGAACCATCAACCAGAGCATCAGTCGTGATCGCGTGCGTCGAGTGCGCATGACAACGCGCCTGGCGGGCGGCAGAACCGCGGTTACGCATTATCGCGTGCTTCGCCGTCTGGACACGAAGTTTGGAAAATTCACACTTCTCGAAGTGAGGATCGACACCGGGCGCACTCACCAGATTCGTGTTCACATGGCCTCCATGGGACATCCCGTGGTCGGAGACAGGGTTTATGGAGCGCCTGGCGAAATAAGACCGAACCCGAATTTTCCGTTCGCCGCAAAAGCGGCGAGAGAGAGCAGACCCTACACTTCACTCAGCTTGCCGCGCAATTTCCTGCACTCGGCTGAACTCGAGTTCCGTCATCCGCGGACCGGTGAATCGATCACGCTCAAGGCCGAGCTTCCGCCAGAGCTGCAGGATTTCCTCACGAAAATCGAGGCGAACTGACTGCCCGAACGGAGCACGGGTCTCATATCGCGGGCCAAAGGACGACGAGATTGAATCCAACCTGAACCGGCGGTTGCGGATATAATAGACAGCAATGAGGTTGCATTTCCGCAACAGCATCTTTTGGGGAGCTCTGCTCGGGTGCGCGGCTGTTTTGTTAGGGCTGCAAACAGCGATCTCGCAGTCGGAATCTGCTCCGTCGGCGCAATCAACAACTCAGCCCGCTACGCCGGCGCGTCAGGCGGTTTCGGAAAGCCCATCCACCAATTCGAGCGATCATGATTCCGGCCCGGGCACGGACGAAGTGCCTCGAATCCGCATCGGCATTAACGAAGTCAATGTCGTCTTTACCGTGACCGACAGACACGGGAAGCACATCACCGATCTGAAGCAGAATGACTTTCGAATTGTCGACGACAACAAGCCACCGTCTGAAATCCGAAGTTTCCGCGCCGAGGCGAATCTGCCGCTGCAGGTCGGCTTGCTTATCGATGCCAGCAACTCGGTGCGGGACCGGTTCAAGTTTGAGCAGCAATCGGCGATTGAGTTTCTGAACCAGATCATTCGGCGCGGCTACGATCAGGCGATGGTGGTCGGGTTCGACGTTACGCCGGAAGTGACCCAAGACTTCACGGATGACGCGGAAAAACTGGCGCATGGCGTGCGCGAGTTGCGTCCCGGCGGCGGAACAGCGATGTTCGATGCGCTTTACTTTGCCTGCCGCGACAAATTGTTGATGAAGGCGCAAAATGGTCCCACGCGGCGCGCCATTATTTTGCTCAGCGACGGCGAGGACAACCAGAGCCATGTCACACGCGAAGAGGCCATCGAAATGGCGCAACGCGCGGAAACCATTGTCTACACAATCAGCACGAACGTAAGCGGCACGAAGGGACCGGGAGATAAAGTGCTGGAACGAATCGCGGACGCCACCGGCGGGCGTGCGTTCTTTCCTTTTCAGATTCGCGATGTATCTAATGCCTTCGCGGAAATTCAGGATGAACTGCGCAGCCAGTACGCCGTCTCTTACAAGCCGGCAGACTTCAAGGCAGACGGCCACTTTCGCACCATCGAGATTGTTGCGCTCGACCGCAAGAACTTCCGCGTCCGGGCACGCCGCGGATATTTTGCACCCGCGTCGCAGTAGCCGCTTTCTGGCTCAAGCTTTCCGGTTTTTGTTTCTTCTTCGCTTCTGATTACGCTGTAGTAAAGTTTTTCCAGGAATCCTATGCCAGGATACTCCGGCACTCCACTGGTGAAAAAATTGGGGATCAAGCCGGGCTTTCGCGTCCATCTGGCCAACGCTCCTGCCGATGTTCGGAACGAATTACGCGATGCTCTGGCAGAATGTGATTTGCCTAGGAGTCCGGCTGCCATCGATTTTGCGATGGTGTTCGCAAAATCGCGCGCAGAGTTATCGAAGCATTTCGGGCAAATCAGCAAAGTGCTGACGCCCGCGGGAATGTTGTGGGCAAGCTGGCCCAAGAAAGCCTCGGGAGTGGAAACCGATTTGAATGAGAATGAAGTACGCACGATAGGCCTGAATACCGGACTGGTGGACGTGAAGGTGTGCGCCGTGACGGAGATCTGGTCGGGGCTGAAGTTCGTGCGCCGCCTGAAGGATCGCTAGCCAATCAGCGTTAAATCAGAAACCCGTCGGCGACGGCTCATCATTACCGGCATGCGTTCTGCCAGGCAACTCCGTGAGTGTTATTCGCGCTAAGCGTGACCGCCGTCGCAGCGCCGGTCGGCGCGGCCGGGCAAGAGTAAGCTCGATCAAGCGGGTCTCCCGCTGAGCAGGATGTGGGCAATAAACGAGACGCCGGCGAAAAGCAGAAGCAGGTGAATCAGCAGGCCGGCAACATGGAACAACAGAAAGCAAAGGCCCCATACAAAGAACAGCAAGATTGCGATGGCAAAAAATGGCCCGAATCTCATGCGCTTCTCCTAAAAGACAGTTTCGACGCCGCGTTACGGGCAAACCGTTACAGCTTATGTTTTTTACTCCACCGGCGCTGCGGGCAAAATCGGCAAAATGCTGTAAATTCCGGGGCGCAAACATGGTAGAAACTATCGGGAAGGGGAAGGCATGGTACGGGTTGGGCTGATCGGGTTTGGGCTGGCGGGGCAGGCTTTTCACGCGCCTGTAATTCGCGGCGTAGAGGGGATGGAACTCGCATGCATTCTGGAACGGCGAGGTTCGCGAGCGCAGAAAAAATATCCTCGCGTGAAGATCGCGCGAAACCTCGATGAACTGCTTTCTGATTCCACAATTCAGCTGTGCGTGATCGCGACGCCAAACGACTCGCATTTCGAACTGGCGCGCGCGTGCTTGCTGGCTGGCCGCGATGTGGTGGTCGACAAGCCATTTGCGCCAACCCTGGCAGAATCCGAAAAACTTGTGCAGCTTGCCGCCGAACGTGGACGTCTAATCACGGTTTATCAGGATCGAAGATGGGACGGCGATTTTCAGACCGTGCAGAAACTCATTGCGTCGGGCACCTTGGGAACGATTGCCGAATATGAATGCCGCTACGATCGATTTCGTCTGGAGCCAAAGGCAAATGCGTGGCGCGAGCAAGCCGATCAGCCGGGAGCTGGCGTTCTTTTTGATCTAGGCCCGCACGTCATCGATCAGGCACTGGTTCTTTTCGGAGAGCCGATCGCGATTACGGCATCCGCTTTCTGCCAGCGCGAGACATCGCAGGTGGATGACTCATTTGATGTTTGCCTCGAATATCCCCGGCTGCGCGTGATGGCGCGGGCGCGAATCATCGCATTTCAACCCGGACCGCATTTTCTGATTCATGGGACCAAGGGGTCATTCGTGAAATATGGCATGGATCCGCAGGAACCACGGCTGCGTGGAGAAAACGTTCCCGATGGCTTGGATTGGGGCGCCGATTGGGGGGAAGAACCGGAAGAAAACTGGGGAACGCTCAGCCTGGCGGGCAAGCCGAGCGAGAAAATAAGAACCGAGCGCGGCGATTACCGAGGCTTCTATGCCAACGTGCGGGACGCGATTGAAAACAAATCTCCACTTGCAGTCCCGCCAGAGCAGGCTCTGCGAACCATGCGGGCGGTGATGCTCGCGCACAAGAGCAGTCGGGAACGGCGAACGGTGAACTGGGATGAAGCTGCCGAATAACCCACCCGAAATAGCGAACTCTTATGCGAAACCTTGCCTCACCGGATAGTCAACGATTATCGCGCGGCCGTCGGTGAGGGCTTTGACGGAATGGCGCGCGTTCGCCGGTACGATGGCGACGAAACCTGGTTTGGCGATTTGCGTCGTGCCATCGATTGTCAGCTCCAGCTCCCCATCGATCACTTCGTATACTTCCTCTTGCAGATGAAAGTGCTCGTGAATGGCTGACCCGCGAGTGAATTCATAGTGCGCGAACGTCATGTTCTGCGAGTGAAAGTAGCGTCCGCGCCAGCCCGGCAAGCGCTCGACAACTTTGAGGCTGCTGGTATCTACCAAAGGCATTTTGCACCTTCAAATTTCTACTTTCGCATATCGGAGTAACGGTCCATACCCTTCACCCTACGA
>JASHTD010000124.1 GCA_030040725.1 Candidatus Sulfotelmatobacter sp.
TGGGAACGCCAGTCCAGCGCGAAACTACATCTTCGATGTCTTCGCGCCCGACCACGCCAGTGGATGATTCGTCGAGATGATATTTCTCTCGCAACGCGCGCAGATTCTCCCGCTCTTTGCGTTCTTCGTCGGAGTAGAAGCGTGCCTTCTCGAATTCGTGGTTCGCAATGGCGTTTTCCATGCGGTGAACGATGAACTTGATCCGCTTCTGCACTTCACTGATTTCTTCCGGCTGCGAAGTCTGGCGCAGCTTTACGCGCGCGCCGGCTTCGTCAACGAGATCGATTGCCTTATCCGGCAAAAAACGGTCAGGAATGTAGCGATTCGAGTGCGAGACGGCGAAGTTGATGGCATCGTCGGTGTAAGTGACCGCGTGGAATTTTTCGTAGCGGTCTTTAATGCCGAACAAGACCTTCACTGCGTCGGCCTCATTCGGCGGCGGAACTTTCACCGCCTGGAAGCGGCGCTCGAGCGAACGATCTTTTTCAATCGATTTGCGATATTCACCGGGGGTGGTGGCGCCGATGCACTGAATCTCGCCGCGCGACAACGCCGGCTTCAGAATATTGGCTGCATCCAGCGAGCCTTCCGCCGATCCCGCGCCCACCAGTGTATGCAACTCGTCGATGAAGATGATGGAATTCTGCGATTCCATCAATTCCTTCATGATGGTCTTCAACCGCTCTTCAAACTGTCCGCGGTATTTCGTGCCGGCAACGATGAGCGACAAATCCAAAGCAAGAATTCTCTTATCGGCGAGGAAGGAGGGAACCTCGCCATCCGCAATGCGCTGCGCCAGGCCTTCCACGATGGCGGTTTTGCCCACACCCGGTTCGCCAATTAGAACCGGATTATTCTTGGTGCGGCGGCAAAGAATCTGAACCACGCGCTCGAGTTCGCCATCGCGGCCCACCAGCGGATCCAGCTGGCTGTCCATCGCGGCTTGCGTAAGGTCGCGCGAAAATTCGCTTAATAGGGAAGACTCACGCTGCCTTTGCGGTTGCGCTTTTTCCTGCGTCGTGCGCGCCAGCTCTTCGCGGATCGTAGAAAGCCGCAACCCGCGCTCGTGCAGAATTTCCGCCGCAAAGCATTTTTCTTCTCTGAGTAAACCCAAAAGCAAATGCTCAGTTCCAATGTGCCGGTGCGAAAGCCGCTCGGCTTCTTCGGCCGCGTAGGCCAGCACCCGCTTGCATTCGTTGCTCAGGGGGAGATCGACCGAAGTCGAGACTTTCTCCCGAATCGTGGTGTGGCCCTCAATTTGTTTGCGGATCGATTCCACCGAGGCGTGCGACCGGAGGAATCGGTTGGTCAGGGCTTTGTCTTCGCGCAGCAGGCCGAGCAGCAGGTGCTCGGTCTCGATATAAGGAGACCCGAACTGGCTGGCTTCATAGCGCGCGAAAAAGATCACGCGCCTGGCTTTCTCCGTGTAACGTTCAAACATATGCCCTTCCCCCTGCGGTCCCGGCCGAGAAGGCGCTTGCTTGTCGGCCTACCGAAATCCCGAACTGTTGATCGCTCTCACCTGCATCCGGCTCCCGTCACTCGCTCATTATGCAATCAAACGGCCACCGAACCCAAGTACTCCAACGTTTTTGCGATGTTACCGAAGGAACCTGTCTAAATCCCTCCTTCATGCCGAGTCGAACCATTTCTTGCACTCTGTCTTTCTTAACTGATTCTGACCTTTGTAACTCATCCACGATTACGCAGGCAACGTTGCCGGCCTGATTTCTTCCGCCCGGCCCCGCTCCAACCGCAAGACCCGATGGCAACGGCGCGCAAACGACAGGTTGTGGGTTGCGATGATCGAGGTGAGTTGGTGCTCACGATGCAATCGGGCGATCAGTTCAAATACCGCTTCGGCCGTCCGTCCATCCAGATCGCCGGTCGGCTCGTCTGCAAGCAACAGCCTCGGGCCGGTGATCAATGCCCGCGCCAAGGCAACTCTCTGCTGCTCGCCGCCCGAAAGCTCTCCGGACCGGTGATGGGAGCGCGCTTCGAGACCCACTTCACGCAGCCATCGCGAAGCTTCGGGCGCCACCTCTGCCCAGCTTTTGCCTCGCTGCAGCAAGGGCATGGCGACGTTCTCGGCCGCTGTGAATTCAGGAAGCAAATAGTGGAATTGCCACACGAACCCGGCGTCGCGATTGCGAAATCGAGCCGCTTCGTCCGCCGATAACGAATTCAGCTTCAATTCCGCGCAGTATACGTCACCCGCCGAAGCCTGATCAAGGGCGCTCAGGATGTGCAGCAAGGTACTCTTGCCCGCTCCCGATTCGCCCACGATGGCGACCATCTCGCCCCGCTTCACCTCGAACGATAAATTCTCAAAGAGCACCAAGTCCGATTCGCCGGACCGGAAAACCTTCTTTAACCCCTCGACGCGAAGCAGCGTTTCCGTCTCATTCGCCACCTGCTCCCTTAGATGCACACGCCCTCCGCCAGGGTCCATCCTGCCGCGCCCCTACTCGATTGAGGCCAGGACAGTAGAGTCGACATCTTCTCACATTAAGAAGCAGCCTCCTATGGCACGGTCGAACCATGGCTCAACTCACTCAACGGGGAACAGGGACTCGATCCTTTAGCCGGGCGGTACAACCAGGCCGCGCGACGCCAGAGTCCGCCTCTCTGGCAAACTTACGCCCTGGGGGAACTCCGTTGCGGTGACCTGCATCACAGCTTGGATGCGGATTGGCCGAAGGGGAGTTTTCCGCGCGGCAATCGCAGGATTCGGCAGCCTGCGCAAGGTTTCAGTTGGTTTTTCGCGGCCCCCAGGTTCAGACTTGGACCTTGGCATCTGCCTCGGTCAGGTTCCGCAGCGACTCTTCATAAGGTGCGCGCGCAATTCCCCGCTCCGTCACGATCGCCGACACGTACTTGGCCGGCGTCACATCGAAAGCTGGGTTTTCGATGGAGACTCCATCCGGAACCATCTGCTTCCCCGCAATGTGGCTGACCTCTTTCGCGTTCCGCTGCTCGATGGGGATATGGCTTCCATCGGGGCAAGACAGGTCGACCGTCGAAATCGGCGCGGCTACATAGAAAGGAATGCCGTTTTCTTTCGCGAGCACCGCCACCGTATAAGTTCCGATTTTGTTGGCGACATCGCCATTTGCCGCAATCCGGTCTGCGCCTACTACAATTGCTCCAATCTTGCCCTGCCGCATCATCGCGCCCGCCATATTGTCGGAAATCACGGTCGTCGGAATGCCGTCTTTCATCAGCTCCCACGCCGTAAGCCGTGCGCCCTGCAAGAATGGCCGGGTTTCATCGGCATAGACATGAATCTTTTTGCCCTGCTCGATTGCGGCGCGAATCACGCCCAGCGCAGTGCCGTAACCGGCGGTTGCCAAAGCGCCGGCGTTGCAGTGGGTGAGCACTCCGCCCGAGTTCGGCATGAGCGTGGCGCCGAAATTCCCCATAGCCTGGTTCGCAGCGATATCTTCGGCGTGCATGCGCTTCGCTTCTTCAATCAATTCCTGCCTGATTTGTGAAATCGGCCGAACCCGCAAACGTTCAAATTTCTCCCGCATGCGCTGAATCGCCCAAAACAAGTTCACCGCGGTTGGCCGGGTCTTGCCGATTACCTCGCAGATCTGATCGAAGTCCTGCTTGAGTTCGGCAACGGTTTCAGCTTTGGAGTCCCTCGCGCCCAGCGCAATTCCCATGGCCGCAGCCACGCCGATGGCGGGCGCCCCGCGCACAATCATGGTGCGCATCGCGT
>JASHTD010000530.1 GCA_030040725.1 Candidatus Sulfotelmatobacter sp.
GCAGTACGCCGTTCACAGTGGCCTGCAGAACTGGGTGGGACAGTTGGATCGGCTTTATCGCGCCGAGCCCGGCCTGCATTTGCTCGACAACAATCCTGCCGGCTTCGAGTGGGTCGATTGCAACGACGCGCTGACCAGCACAATCTCGCTTCTGCGCAAAAGCGAGAATCCAAAAGATACGATTCTGGTGGTCTGCAACTTCACTCCGGTTCCGCGATTGGGCCATCTCATCGGGGTTCCGACCGGAGGCTATTGGCGCGAATTGCTGAATAGCGATGCCTTGGAATACGGCGGCACAGGGATAGGAAATCTCGGCGGAGTCAACGCCGAAGAATGGCCGATACATGGGCGGCCGTACTCGCTGAAGTTGACGTTGCCGCCGCTGGGGGCGCTCTTTTTGAAAGCCAGCTAGAGCGATCGCTCCTGCTCCCGGCAATTGACAGATTATGGGCTGTGACCACGCTTGTGGCTTCCCCTTGGCGGCAATCCTCTACTTCGCGGCGTGCGGCTTAACACCGGACCAAGTCCAGCCGCTGATCTTCCAGTTGCCCGCTTCCTCATGCAGGACGAAGGTCATCTGTCCTTCCTCCACGAGAGGGTTGCCATGCTGCTTGTACAGGTAGATCGTGGGCACGATCACATACGCCACTTCACCCTCGATTTCGGTCCGGGTCGGCGCGCCGTACTTCACCGTTCCGTCAGACACGCCCGTGGCCTGCGCGTGCTTGTCATAGTCCGCGGCCCACTGTTGAGGGGCACTCGGCCCGATCCAGCGGTGCGGAGCGAATTCATCGACAATAACGATGTCGCCGGTCGCGTAGGCAGCATAAGCCGACTTTACGTCGCCGCCGTTAAACCCGTCGATAAATTGATGGATTGGCACGGTCACGTCGCCCCGCCCAGCCGCGATGGCCGCGGGAACTATCAGGACGCTGGCCAGCAGCCCCAGAATCGCACGGTTCATGGAATCTCCTTCCGGTCCACGCCTGGAGACATGCGGGGCCAGCAAGAAGGCTCGCATCTGGGAATCGGATGTGTCAACGCGGCGCTCCTTCATCGTTCCCAACGGTAACGAGCCCGAGCCGCGACCCGTCTTTGACCGCATGCTATCCTGCCCTTATCAGCAGCTTTCATGCGGATTCTGACGCGCTATATCTTACGTGAGGTCACCTCGCACGCCGTCATCGGCGCGGCGATTTTCACGTTCGTGCTCTTCACGCGCGATCTGGGACGCATTCTCGAACTGGTGGTCCGGGCTAGCGCGCCGTTGCCCAGCGTGGCAGAAATTTTCTTTTATACAGTCCCGCTGGCTCTCACGTACACCATCCCTATGGGCGTGCTGGTGGGAATTCTGATTGGCCTGAGCCGCCTTGCCGCCGACAGTGAAATTACCGCGATGCGCGCCAGCGGCATCGGAGTATGGGATTTCGGGCGCGTGCTCTCGATTTTTGTGGGCGCGGCGTGGGTGATTGCGCTCGTCAATAGCCTGTATATCGCGCCCTGGTCGCTCGCTTCTCTGGGCCGCCTTGAAGATCAACTGAAAGGCTCACAGGTTTCCTACGAGGTCCAGCCACGGGTCTTTTATGAAGGGTTTCCCAAACTCGTTCTTTACGTGCAGGACGTGCATAGCGCCCAAGGGGGCGCGGTGTGGAAGGGCGTGTTTCTGGCCGATATCTCCGATCCCGCCAATCCCCGGATCACGCTGGCTCAGGAAGGAATTCTCGTTCCCCAGGGCCGCGATTTGTTGCATCTCCACCTGAAGGATGGTTCTACTCACGAGACCGATCCCGCCGCGCCCGACAAATATCAGATCTCCAGTTTTGCGCAGACCGATATCCCTATCGAATTGCCAGCCTCCGAGAACAAGGCAGAGCAGATTCCCGTCAAAGCCATCGGCACGTTGCAACTGCGGGCGCGCGCAGCTGAGGTAGATCCGGTTTCGGCGCGCTGGTATCTGATCGAGTTTTACAATCGTGTGGCTCTGCCCACCGCCTGCCTCGTGCTGGCCATGGTGGGAATTCCGCTCGGTCTTTCATCGAAGAAAAGCGGCAAGTCCGGCGGATTTGTGCTCACGATTGTGCTGGTCTTCGTGTATTACTTCGTTTCGCTGATCGGCGTTTCGCTGGCCAAGCAGGGCAAGCTGAGTCCGGCGTTAGGAGCCTGGCTGGCGAACATTGTATTTTTCGCGGCAGCTTTATTTCTCTTATGGCAGGCAGAGCGGCGTCCATTTGCGCTCTCAGCGCTAAAGCTGCCATGGAAACGCGATCAGTCCACAGCCAACGGGCCGACCCTCGAGCGCAGACGCCTTGGACGAGAACGGGGCAGCGCTTTCGAGCGGGCTTCCACGCGGCACCGGGTTTTCAGCGCCAGTTTCCCCACGCTGCTGGACGATTACATCTTGCGCGACTTCTTCGTGTATCTAGGAATGATCGTGGCGACGTTTCTCGTCCTGCTGCTGGTGTTCACGCTGTTCGAGCTGTTGGGCGATATCCTGCGCAACCAGACCCCCGCGATCGTCGTGGCGGAATATCTTCTCAACGTTACACCGTACCTGCTTTACAGCGTTGCGCCGCTGATCATGCTACTGGCCGTGCTGATCACCTTTGGACTGATGAATCGTTCGAACGAGATCACAGCGATCAAGGCTACGGGCACGAGCATCTACCGAATCTTCGCGCCGGTGCTCGCGGCAGCAGCAGTGGTTGCGTGCGGCTTGTTCGTGGCCGATCAGTTCTATCTTCCGCATACCAACAAGCGCCAGGAAGCGCTACACAACGAGATCAAAGGCAAGCCGCCGCAAACTTATCTGCGTCCTGACAGGCGCTGGATTTTCGGCCAGCACAACGACATTTACTACTACCAGTTCTTCGATCCCGACCGGAACCAGTTTGCTAACCTCTCCATCTATCAAATCGATCCAGCGAATTTCACGATTGCGCGGCAGATTCACGCCGACCGCGCCCACTGGGCTGATGGGTTCAACCGCTGGATATACGAACAAGGCTGGCAGCGCTCCCTGCAGGGAACAGCCATCGCGAGCTACCGCACGTTTGATGTTTCCACTTTTCCGCAACTCAACGAATCGCCTTCGTATTTCAAGAAGGAAGTAAAGCAGTACTCGGAGATGAACTACGAGGAACTGCACCGCTATATTCGCGATTTGCAGCAGAGCGGATTCGACGTGGTCCGACTGCGCGTGCAGTTGAACAAGAAGCTTTCCTATCCACTGATCACTTTCATCATGGCGGTGCTGGCGATTCCTTTTTCCATGTCGGCCGCAAAAAAAGGAGCGGTAACCGGCGTTGCTGTGGCGGTGGGAATAGCGGTGGTTTATACGGTGTTGTCGCGGCTGTTCGAAGCCATGGGAGACATCAGCCAGTTGCCGCCGGCGCTGGCCGCGTGGTCGCCCGACCTGATCTTCGCGCTCCTCGGTTCATACCTGATCTTAAAGATTCCTACCTAGCGGTAATCTGGCATGGAAAATCGCCGTGAAAAATTCTTGGGATATTGTGTGAAGCAGGTTCACCAGGATCGTGTTGTTCCGATCCCAAGAGTTGAGCAGCGCCTCAGGCAGGTCTTGGTTGCGTGCATCCGGCATATTCAGCGAATTAATTCCTAATGTGTTGGTCAGCACTGAGTCAAGTTTTGTCCGCGACTGTCCTGCGTCGGGAGATCCCTCGGCACGCGGACTATTGTTAACGAACCGCGCTGTTCAGTAGGCCGGTGCAACGACGGCGACGTCGAACTTGGAATAGTACTTCTTCACGTCGCCGGCCCCGTACTTTGCTCGGAATTTCTCGACCACAGAGCGGACGCCCTGGGGGTCTGTGATTGGAGTCACTTGAAATTCAGCCTCGGCGCCCCGCGCATCGATATGAATCGTCGGATTTTTCAGTGCGTTCTTGTACCACTGCGTATCGGATCCTTTTACCGGCAAGAGGTACAGCTTTCCATCTTCTAGCACAAACCACACTGGGTTTGAAATGGCGCGACCGGATGTTCGACCAGTCACAGTGATGGTAATTTCCCGATAACGGGAAAAACGGTCTGCGAGAGCGTCGTTTCGTTTTGCCATATGTGCTCCTCTCGGCGCTTACGCCCGAACTTTTCGGCTCTTAAGCCTTGGAGAATATCTCTTTCACAACCATGATGGCGCTCATCGCACTGGGCCAGCCTGCATAAAACGCGAGATGTGTGATGGCCTCAATCAGTTCTTCTTTTTTAATTCCGTTCTGGATCGCGTAATTCAGATGAAATCGCAGCTGATCGGGACGATTCATTGCGACGAGCGCAGCGACTGTAATCAGGCTGCGATCGCGTTTCGATAACTCCTTACGTTCCCATATTTCGCCGAAAAGGACGCGATCGGTCAGATCGGCGAGGGTGGGTGCGAAATCGCCGATTAGCTTTTGGGCTGCGGAAGGCTCTTTGCTCATATCTATTGTTCCTTCAAGTACGAGAGTCGCTACAACATTATCTATGCAACCGGTAGGGCTCCCAGATGAGGGCGCACGCGTCCCCGCCAGTGATTTCATAAAAACTGCCCCATCTGGCTAGCTCAGGCATGAGTCCCCTTCTTCATCCAGACCTGCCAAGTGACCGGCCCAATCTCCTTATTGCCGATCGCATGGCCCGCAACTTTAAGGGCCAGCTTGATCTGTCCGTGGTGATAGCCTTCGTGCCAGATCATGTGCTGGAGCAGAAGGATCGGGTGGTCGTAGTGAAGATCCATCTCGGCACCCGATTCCACTTTATTCTTCACCGCGTCGCGTACAACTTTGGCGCTGTGGTTCAAAAGCTCGGCGATGCGGTCCGGGTCCTGCTCTGCCGCCCACTCTTCCCTTGGCACCTCTGCAGCGAATTCGGGCGCATCTTCAGAAACGAACACGAGCCGCACATAGTGGATGTGCGTGAACAACTCCGCCACGGACGGGCTCCCCTCCATCGCTCTAGCCTGCAGCCCTCCGGCAGGTAGTGCACGAAGCAGGTTCACCAGGATGGCATTGTTTCGATCCCAGGAATTGAGCAGCGCCTTAAGCAGGTCTTGGTTGCGTGCGTCTGGCATGTCCAGCAAATTAATTCCCAATGTGTTGGTTAGTAATGAGTCAAGTTTCATCCGACGTACGCACTGAGATCCCTCGCCCCGCCGGTGAAAACGCGGGGCTTCGGGATGACGCCGGATACTTGCCTGACTTCAGACCTTGGACAGGTTGCACAGATTAACCTACTACTTCTACCGTCCAACCAATTTCTGCAATTCTTCCGGGTAGCGGGCGCCTTGTACCGGAATCTTCGCAGCCGCGTTGCCGATTTGCCGCAGGTCTTCGGGCGAGAGTTCGACGGCAGCTGCGCCGATGTTTTCCTCAAGCCGATTGAGTTTGGTCGTGCCCGGAATCGGAACGATCCACGGCTTTTGCGCCAGCAGCCAGGC
>JASHTD010000125.1 GCA_030040725.1 Candidatus Sulfotelmatobacter sp.
TGGCGGGCAATGGCAGAACAAAGGATATGAGCTGATCGACGAGTTGAAGTTGATCGAGAACGCCCGCCGCATCGCCGAAGAGGCGGTCGCGCTCCATCACGCCGATCAGTGTCCAGAAGGCAAATTCGACATTATTCTGGATAGCTCGCAGCTGGGTTTGCAGATTCACGAATCAATCGGACATCCCATTGAACTCGACCGTGTGCTGGGCATGGAAGCGAATTTTGCCGGAACCTCTTTTCTCACGCTCGACAAACTGCGCGCTTTGAAATACGGCAGCGACATTGTGAACGTAGTTGCCGATGCGCGTCAGGAGCACGGTCCCGGCCTCGGCACTTTCGGCTTCGACGATGAAGGTGTTGCCGCGCAATGCACGCCGATTATCACGAATGGACTGTTCACGGGTTATCTCAGTTCACGCGAAACTGCGCACACGATCGGCGCCAACCGCTCCGGTGGAACGCTGCGCGCCGAGGGCTGGAATCGCCTGCCGATGATCCGCATGACTAATATCAGTCTGCTGCCAGGCCAAAAGCCGCTCTCCCTCGAACAACTGATCGCCTCGACCGATCACGGGTTTCTCATGCAAACCAACCGTTCCTGGTCAATCGACGACAAGCGCTACAACTTTCAATTCGGCTGCGAGATCGGGTGGGAGATTAAGAACGGCAAGCGCCTGCGCATGGTGAAAAATCCGTCGTATTCCGGCATTACGACGGAGTTCTGGAATTCCCTTGACGCGATTTGTTCGCGGGATCAGTGGGTTCTTTGGGGCACGCCAAACTGCGGCAAGGGACAACCGCAGCAGGTGATGGGCACCGGCCACGGCGCAGCTCCGTCACGCTTCCGACAAATAAAGGTGGGCAGCGCCTACAAAGGAAGTTAGTTTCGCCATAGAGTCACAAAGCTACAGAAAAGAGCCGAAATTGCTCACGCAAGACCAAGCCACCTCCATCTTCGATCGCATCAAGAAGCTCTCCTCGGCCGATGAAGTCGAGGTCCATTTCTCCGGCGGCCGTTTCGCTCTCACCCGTTTCGCGAATAACACGATTCATCAAAACGTGGAGGAAGAAAACCACACCGTTTCCGTCCGCACGGTCTTTGGCGGGCGCACAGCTCGCGCCACCACCAACAAGTTCGATGACGCTGGATTGCGCCGCGTAGTCGATGCATCGGAGAGTCTCGCGAAGGTACAGCATCCCGATCCCGATCTTCTGCCCGTGCCGGATCTGCGAGAGGCGGAAGGCGCAGACAAGAATTCCGGCACTGCCACGCAGCCCTCGCGGCATTTCGAGCAAACCGCCGCGATTACTCCGCAACTTCGGGCCGAGGGCGTGAAAAAGATTGTTGACGTTGCGCAGAGGCACAAGCTCACCGCCGCGGGAATTTTCTCCAGCTCAGAATCAATTGAGGCAATTTTCAATTCGCGCGGCCTCAGCCGATGGCACACTCAAACCCTAGCTGAGGTCTCCATCAGCATGCTGGGCGCGGATTCTTCGGGATGGCAAAAAGCTAATTCGCCAGATGTGACGGGTCTAGATCCACTGCATATGGCAAAGATAGCCGCAAAGAAAGCAGTCGACGCCGCGCATCCCAAAGAAGTTCCTCCCGGAAAATACACGGTCATTCTTGAGCCTTCTGCCGCGCTCGACATCGTTGGCTTTATGTTTTGGGATTACTCGGGAATGGCGATTCTCGATCAACGATCATTTTTGACCGGCCGCATCGGAAGCAAACTGTTTGGCGACAACGTCACCATTTGCGACGACGTTGGGCATCCTCTGCAAAATGGAGCGCCGTTCGACGGCGAAGGAGTGCGGCGCAAGTTCGTTCCGCTCGTAGAAAACGGAGTGGTGAGGCGCGTAGTCTACGCACGCGCCACAGCCGCGCGCATGAAGCGTTCAGACCAGAAAGATAAGGTCGGTCCTATCGAGGCTACTGGCCACGGTTTCCCGTTGCCTAACGAGATGGGTGAAATGCCGCTGAACATTGTTTTCGCAACGGCATCGAATCCGCAGGGCCTGACTGAAATGATTGCCTCCACCGAACGCGGCGTGCTGGTCACGCGGTTGTGGTATATCCGCGAAGTCGATCCGTATGAAAAAATCGTCACCGGAATGACGCGTGACGGCACATTCCTCGTAGAAGATGGGCAACTGCGGCACGGAGTGCGGAACTTCCGCTTCAACCAAAGCCTGATCCAGATGCTCTCTAACGTCGAATCGATGAGCGTACCGGTTCGTGCCTGTGGCGAAGAATCATTCGACATGGTGGTGCCGGCCATGAAAATTCGCGATTTCAACTTCACCGAAGTCACGAAATTCTGAACCACTCCTTTTCTGCTTTGCGGCGAGATCTCCCCCGAAAGCTCTTCGCTTCCGGACATTCCAAACCGGCCCTGAAAAACACCCGTAAAAACCCTCTAATTCCATGATCTTCAAGCAGTTAGCACCCTTTTGTTCCATGACTTCAGTAACTTTGCAGGCCTGATTCCTGGGTGTACGCTGCCTCTGAGTTCTGAAAATCTCAACTGGGCCAAAATCTGAGGAAAGGGTCTTCCGACCGGTGGCAGCCG
>JASHTD010000126.1 GCA_030040725.1 Candidatus Sulfotelmatobacter sp.
GATTTCCCCGGGCGCATACTGGCTGTACGTCTGAGCTTTTTTTCGTGCATTGGCTTCGAAAGTGAGGCCGTCTTCGACGACTGTGGGCAGGGAAGAGAAGCCGGGAAGGCCGGCGATCTCGATGCCGTGGCTCTTTGCTGCGGCTGTGAAGTCGCGCAGCTTGCCTGGGTTTGAAGTGGCGATCAGAATTTTCTTAGTCATCGCTTTAGAACGGCCGAGATTTTGGTGTCTTCGGTAAAGCGCAAACTATGACGGCCATCGCAACAAGGCGATGATCAGCAATACGGCAAATGCCGAAATCCATGCACCGACCTTGCGATCCCAAGTGCGAGCGAAGGTGATCTGCACGCGATTGCTGCCTGACTGCACAGGAACCAGCATCTGTCCCGTGGTTTCGAGCGTTCCGGTTTCCACGACCTGTCCGTTTACTTCGACTCGCCACGCCGGATAGTTGAACAATTTGAGGACGAGATTATCCGGAGCAGACATTTCCGCAGCGAAAAACTTCTGTGAGGCGTTCCATTGGAAGACGTGAATGGCCGCATGAGCCTGGCCTTCGACCGTGACACGCCGGGCATCTTTATCGATGACGGAGGGATCGGCGGCGATGGGCGTGTACTCATCAGTGCCTTCGTATCCAATGTTGGATTCCATGTTGTCCTGCATTTCGCGCAAATCGGGCGCGTAATCCCAATAAGGCTGCTGGTAATGTTGCCACCCGAAAGCAATTACCCCGAGCAGCACAAGATAAAGCGCCGCGCGCGACACCCAACGCCGCAGAGCCATAGTAACGAAAAAAGTGAGTGGGATTGCGAGGCAGAGCAGCCATCGCCACGGGAACTGCATGAATCGCAGCTTGGGAAGCATGTTCCAGAGCGGCACGCTGAGGGGCAGCATCACGAGGGTGCAGGCGCCCGTCCAAGCGAGCAGCGGATACCAGAGTTCGCGGGCGCGAGCGCGCCAAAGGCGAGCCGCGCAGGCGGAGGCAATGGTTGCAGCGATCTCGGCGACCGCAATCCATGAGATTACGCGATTGAAAGCATCGTGCTCAGCATCGGTGGTGTGAACGAAGAAAAAGTTATCGACCACGCGATATCCAGGAGAGATCGCCTGGGCGATGTCGACCCACTTTTGCTCGTAGATCGCGGGCAGCAAATAAAACGCGGCCAGCGCCGCTCCCAGCAACACCGCGAGACCGCCAGTCAACAAGATGCGGGGCGAGCGGCGTTGCCACGCGATTACGAGCAGCAACAATGCCAGCGAATAATGAACCATCACGGCGGCGGGGGCATTGGTGAGCCATGCGAAAGCCAGGATGAGCGCAAGAAAAATGGCCGGTTTACGAAATTGGTTTCCCGAGCGCAGTATCAGCAGAAGAAGCAACGGCAGCAAGCAAGCGGCCAGCAGTTCCGCAAACGCGCTGCGCCAGTAGACGATAACCAGATTGTAAGGATTGACGGCATACAGCACGGCGGCAAAGGTCGCATCGCGGTGACCGAACCATTCGCGCGCCAGAAAAAACATAGACACGCCCGCCGCGGTCAAAGCGATCCAAATGTAAATTCCAGGAACCAGGGTCCAGGGAAAAACTGCGGCGAGGACCGATCCCAGAGTCCACGACGCGGGCGGATAGAAAATAAATCGTGGCGCGCCGTAGCCGAATTGAGCCAGTTCCGCCCAATGGGGGAAAATAATGCCCGCCTTCCATTGCGAAAGAACTTCCAGCCACGAATAGAGATGAAATTCGATATCGTGGCCAGAAGGGATGCCGAGGAAAAAAAAGGGAACTTCAACGGCAAATGCGGCAATGGCGATGATTAAAAGAGATGTCCAGCCAAATTTCTCTTTGGATCCATTCATCGTGATCGCAGAATCGTCTTTAGCCAAGACGGATTTTGTGCTCGCTGCCAGATCGGTGCACCGCTTGCTTTGCCGGGATGTGATCCAGACTTCGACTCATGTTCTCACAAGCATCCCGAGCCTGCACGAATGTTCACTCTGGCAGTAGTAAATGGCAGCCTGCAGTCGGCTGGTTCGAGAGCTCGCGATTTAACCCAAATTTAATCAGGCTGCAACGATGACGAAACAAGGGAGAATTAGCCTCATTTGCATTGGGGTGGAACAGAACACCGGGACTTGAGGGACCCGTGCCAGAGACGGGGCGCGGGTTCTTCGATCCTCGGCGACCTCTGCCGTACTGCCTCGCGCGCGCTTCCAATTTTCCTGCTTTGTTTCTCCCTTGTGCCAGAAAAAATCCTAACCTGCCAAACCAGCCTGCCGCCGCGCGAGGCTTGCCTGCGGCCTTGACGAGGGCTCAAGACTTGATCAAAGCATTTTATGGGAAAAATATTGCGCTGCAGGCTAGTGAAATGCGGAGTCGATTCGGCGGACAGAAGTGACTGACAAACTTCGATCGAACCTAGGCCTCAACACTCTCGCCCGATCGCTGGCGGTGGAGTTCAGAGAGGAAATCATCCTGCTGGAGTTGAGATCCTCGGTGCAGCAGCTCAAGCAACGGGTCTTCCATTTCATCAGCCATTTCTGCCGGGCGTTCAAATTCCTTGAGATCTGCGGTCAGGGCGCGCGGTGAAACGCTCAACTCCAGCATGGATTCAGGGGCGCTGCGGAGAAGGTTGATCAGATTTTCCACCTGCGCGCGTTGTTCGGCTGTGCGTGAGGGGAACTCTACGCCCATTCCGTGCCCCGGATGCGTCACGCGCACCATACCATCGGTATGAACGGCCATATCTTCGGTGCGCAGGCAGAGATCGACCATGGAACGCTCGGGAAAGGGCGACTCACTCTCCACGTAGCAACCGCCGAGGCTTAGATCCGTCAGCTTGCAGTGAGGGACGGCCTCTTCCTGTTCTTCGCCAAGGGCCACGACTGCAGCCCGCAGCCATTCGTGAAGCTGAGACTTAATCGATTCATCCAGGTCAAGGAAGTGGACTCCGGTCAGGCCGTTTGGATTGGCCCACGCCACCCGCCCGTTAGCGTGAATTTCGAAGCTGGCATTGGCCAGTTGAAAGCGAAAATTCAGCTGCCCACCCTTCACCTGGGGTTCGGCGGTGAGAAGCTCCATTCCAGTCTCGCTCAAGTCGATGAGAATGCCTTCGACCTTGCGCGAGTCAGGTAGCGTCACATCTACGGCCGCCTGCACCGGAACACGAGTAGCACGGCGGCGTTCGCGATTCAGCAATGCAGCTACCGCACGCAGGCCGGCCTGAGCCGTCTCTTCTGAAAGGGGTTTATAAAGGATGAAATGCGTTCCGCGATTAAGAATATCGCGTGCTTTGGCAGGCTCTGCGAGCAAGGCCACGGTAACGGGGGTGCGGGCCGAATTCAATCGGCCGGATTCCTGAAGAATGGCGTCAGCTGAAGAAGGATCTTCGAAGTCGGCGATAATGGCATCGAAGCGTTGCTGCTGAAGGCGATCGATGGCAGTGGGAAGGTCGCTGAATCGCTCGACCGCGATACCAAAGGCTGCCAGCACCCGGCCGAGGATCTCGCAAGCGCCGTCGTCGGTGGAAACCAGTAGTGCCAGCAGGGTCATAAGTAAGTTCCGTGCCCGATCGAGAAGGAATTAGGGCCAGCGCGGCGCGGAGGGTCGAGCCGACTTCGAGCTGCTCCCACCCGAAGCAGCGGACGCGGCTTTGGCTGCGGCGTCGGTGGCGGCAGACACTTCTTCGCCGTCCATTAAGACAGCATCATTGTCATCGTCATTCTCGGCGAGCAAGGGCGCTACTTCACGGAGCTTTTCCGCCGCCTGCTGAAGCATCTCGATCTGTTTTCCCAGTTGGGCGTATTTCGTCTGCTTCTGCCGCAGTACCTCATGGATATCCTTCATACGTCCCCCTCTGGAGAATGTAAAAAGGCCGACTATTGCCGGTCAACGGTAATCCCCGGTCTGGCGTTACTGGGGTAATCTCAAGCCCGAGCCAGAAGCAAATGAAAAGCCCCGCCATCGGCGGGGCGTCGGTTGGCTGGAGGGATTGAATTCAGACTTTAAATTTCTTCTTGACGATGCCAGCCAAACCCACCATTCCCGTTCCAAGCAAGCCGAGAGTTCCGGGCTCGGGAGTAACCGTGATTACCGTGTTGCCGCTGCCCAGGCCGACCGAACCCATGAATCCGTTCTTGCCGGTATCAAAGGTAATTTGTGTCGTGGCGCCGTTGACAGTCATGCCGTTGTACCAGGTTCCGGAGATGGCGCCCGACAGCGTGTAAAAGATGGAAGCGCTCACGCCAATTGTGCCGCTAGGAGTCCATGTCGTATTATCGGTGAAGGTCCCGCTGAAGATCACGCCGTTAGGCAAGCCACCCTGCCCATTGCCCATGATCACGAAACTTCCTCCGGGACCGAAGGTCCCGCCTAACAAAGTGCTCCCGGAGATCAGCGCGCCTGTGGTGAAGGCAACCGTGCCGAGAGTGCCCTGGGTCATGCCCATGCCATTGAAACCCGTGACCTGGGTCAATTGCGATCCGCTGAGAGTCAAGTTGACAGTAGTCCCAGCAAGCGTGGTGGTCGTGGTGTTCGCGGTGAGCGTACCGCCGGTGTTGACGAAGTCCACTTCATCTGCGAAGGCTGCCAAAGGTAAAGTCAGAGCGAGAAGGGTCAGTAACACGATCCGCTTCATTTCAAACTCCTTTTTGACCGCTGGGAAGGACAGCTAGCATGTGCGCCTAGTGTAAGTCATAAACCACGATCGCAGCGCAATTAGTTTCCCACAAGTACCAGATCGGTTGTCTGGGAAAAATTTGTTTTTCAAAAGATTTCGACAGCGTTGCCGGAACATGTGGAGCGGAGATGGTCTTGCCGAATCGAACCCAATTGGGCCGGCAAAAGTTCTGGTCGCTGGCTTGAGGAGCAGCACTTTAAGAGTCGATTGGCTTAAGACCTTCTAGCCCGCCGTTGTGGTCTCGGATTGTGCGCCGATAAGATCTCTGAGGCGGCGCGAGAGGTTAGTGGCCAGGGAGCGGTAAAAGCGCGAGCCCAGGTGAGGAAACAGCTCAAATAAACTTTGCAGGGTCGGGCGGTCGAGGTGATAGGCTTCAACATTTTCATCGGCGAGGACATTTGCGCTAGCCGCCGCATCCTCAAGAAACGACATATCCCCGCAAACCTCGCCCGGACCGATCGTCCGCGTAGGGGCCGAATGCAGCTGCACTTTGGCTGTTCCCTTAAGCAAGAGATAGACGCCGTTGGTGGCCTTGCCTTTTTTCACCAGAAGATCGCCCTTCTTGAACTGGACGCGGACGGCTTTATCGGCCAGCAGGGTCCAGTCGTTGACGGTGAGGTACGTCAATCCATTTCTTGCCGCCAACAGGGTGGCAACTTCTCGTTCGATAACCTTGGACATGGGATATTCGCGACCCGGGCTTCGAAAATCACTCCGAAAGTAATCACAATCAAACGAAAACAAACAGGGCAACTCAAGGTTAGCAGAAAACCAGCGCAGATGAGAATTACGTCGTTGTGGAAATGAGGAAGGCGACCCGACATAAGAAATGGTGCGCCCGGACGGAGTCGAACCGCCAACCCCTAGCTTCGTAGGCTAGTGCTCTATCCAGTTGAGCTACGGGCGCGGAATGCGCGGCAGCGAGTGAAGCTCGCTGAAGAATTATAACGGAATCAAATGATTCCGCGAGGTTTCGGGGAAACATTTTTGAGAGTCTGCGGCTCTAAGAATCGTGTTTCGTACAAATAGCGATGATCGGCCCGCCTCAGAAAATTTCCATGATGAGTCACTCGTTAACTAAGGGTTTATCCCGAAGTAAAAGTTTCCGGGGTCTGAGAAATTCCTACAAGGCGTTTGCGCGAGGCAATCAGTATTATGAGTCACTTAGAGAACGGCAAGGCATGTGCTCTAGCAAGAACAGACGAAGTGGCGCGCAACGGGGCGCTCCAAGAAGAACTTCGGCCAGAGGTTTTCTTGGACGCCCCTTTGCATTTGCTTCAAAAGCGCCACTTGCCCGAGAGCAAAGCCTCAGCCCGATCACACCGAATTTTTCAGCCTTAGGCCAATAAGTTACTTTTAAGACGGCAATGTTAGGCAAGCGCAACCGGTTCGCGGACATCGATTCCGGCCTGGCGTAAGAGCCGGGCAACGGCATCCCCCTTTAGCCGCGATGCGTCGAATGCTACTCTCACCGTGCGCCGTTTGTGGTCGAACTGCACCTGCTGGATGCCATACACCTCGCGCATGCCATCGATGGCGCGCAATTCGCTCTCGCCAGGAGTAGCTCCGTAGCCGAAGACGATTTCCAGATAAGTCATGCGATGATCCTTGCCGAATGGGACAAAATTCGGTTGTTCCGGGACTTGATTCACTATAAATGATGCCGAAGCCGAAGCGGGCTATGCGCGGGCGGTCGGCCGGGGGCTAGAAATGGGCTCAGGTGTTTACCCTAGGCGGCTTCGCCCTTGACCTGCACGCCCGCCCACTTTTCGAGCAGGCTCAGAGTGGCTGCATAATCAAGATCGCGGTGCCCGTCTTCCGTGGCCATTTCATAGACTTCCTCTACGGTTTCGAGGCCGGGCAACTTGACCCGCGCTTCTTTGGCGGCCTCGAGCGCAAGCAGAATATCTTTGTGCATCAGACGCAGAGGGAAGTTGGGGGTGAAGTCGCGGTTCAAGATAAAGGGAGCTTTATATTCGACCACTCCCGAGCGAACCATGGTGGCCTCGACGAGAGAAACCAGTTGCCGACTGTCGACGCCCAGCTTGGTGGCTAGGGTGAGCGCCTCGGCAAACCCTTCAAAGATGAGAGCGATCTGCAGGTTCATCGCCAGCTTGGTGGCCTGTCCTTTGCCAGTGTCGCCCATGCGAAAAATCTTCTTGCCCATCGCGGCAAACAGCGGCCCCAAGCGATCGAGAGTCGCTGACTCGCCGCCAACCATGAAGATGAGAGTTCCATTGGCGGCTCCGATTTTTGACCCGGTCATAGGCGCGTCGACATAGGTAGCACCTTTCTCCTTCACGCGAGAGGCGAACTTTACCGTAGCCGAGGGCGAGATCGTGCTGGAATCGGCGATGATCATACCCGGAGCCAGCGATTGCTCAACGGCTTCAGGACCGAACAGGACATTCTCGACGGCGTTGGTATCGGAAACGCAGATCCAGACGACTTCCGCCCCCTGGGCAGCGGCAGCCGGGGTTGGCGCCACGCCCGCGCCTTCCACCAGTTTTCCTGGCGTTCGATTCCAGACCGTGACTTCGTGGCCAGCTTTGGCCAAGTTAGTGGCCATCGCGTGACCCATGATCCCCAAACCTAGAAAACCTACCCGCATCGCAACGTTCTCCTGACAAGTGAACTTTTCGGATTAGATACGAGCGACAGGACCATGGTCAAGCAAAGTCGACTGAATTTACAAATTGCGCTGTCGAACTCAACGCGGCCGTATGCAAAGACGTTCACATCGACAGCGACTCAACTACAGGGTATAGTTCTCCAGACGTTGTCACATCCCCTGCGAACTTGAATCTCCGAAAAATTTCCCAGAGCGGTCCAAAGAACAAAATAAGGAACTGAGATGAAGATGACATTCTGTGGCTTCGATAAGAACAACCGCATGCTTTTGCTGACTGCGACGCTGCTCGGATTTCTGGCATTTGCGCTGCAATCTCCGGCGCAGTTGGCACGCCTGAGCGTGGATAATCTGACGAACAGCGACAGTGATCACAAGACCGAAGTGGAGCCGGATATTTTCGCGTGGGGCAACACCATCGTAGGAACGTTTCATGTGGCGCGCCGGCCGGGATCGATCGGCTGGGGCAGCGGCGACATCGGATTTGCGACGTCGACTAATGGCGGGGTCAGCTGGGTGCACGGCGATCTCCCCGGCCTGACGGTCAACTATGAAGGAGGCACGTACGGGGCGGCGGCCGATCCCTCGGTCGCTTATGACGCCAAACATGGAGAGTGGCTGATTTCAAGTTTGCCGCTGGTGGGGTTGAACTCGAGTTCGCGCTATATCGGCGATGTTGCGGTGAGCCGCTCGACGGATGGATTGCATTGGGGTGCTCCGATCAATATCGACAAGACTCATCTCGACGATAAGAACTGGACCACCTGCGACAACAACACGGCGAGTCCTTATTACGGCAATTGCTATACGGAATGGGATCAGGCGTACGGCACCGGTGATGTTCTGCTGAGCGTATCGAGCGACGGCGGGCAAACATGGGGGCCCGGCCAAGCCTCGTCAGACCACGCCGGCGGGCTGGGAGGCGAGCCGGTGGTGCAGCCGAACGGAACCGTGATTGTTCCGTTCCAGGGCGGAGGAATTGATGTATTCAGTTCGACAAATGGCGGAGCGAGCTGGGGCAAGAGCCAAGTGATAGCCAACATCGACAGTCACCTGGACGCCGGCAGCATACGGAATCCTGATTTGCCTTCGGTCGGAATCGATGGCGCGGGCAACGTGTATGTAGTTTGGTCCGATTGCCGCTTCCGCAAGAGCTGCGCTTCGAACGATATTGTGATGAGCACCTCGAGCGATGGCAAAACCTGGAGCGCAGTAACCCGGATCCCCATCGATCCGACCACGAGCACAGTCGATCATTTTCTGCCGGGCATCGGCGTGGATCCAACGACTTCTGGGAGCACGGCGCACCTGACAATTGTCTACTACTTCTATCCGGTTTCCAATTGCAGCTCGGCCACCTGCGAGCTGGAAGTGGGATTTGTGACCTCAACCGACGGTGGCGCGACGTGGACGGCGGGAGCGAAGCTTGCCGGACCGATGAAGCTTTCATGGCTGCCGGTTTCAGACGATGGGCCAATGGTGGCGGACTACATCGGGGTGACTTACATCAACGGAAATGCATTCGGCATATTCGCCGACGCGGGTGCGCCCAGCGGCAGCACACTGGCAGAAGACATGTTCACAACCAAACACCCACTGCCTGCACCGGGAAGCGCGCTTCGCTATAGCGGTGCCACCGATAAGCCGATCGCCGGAGCGAAGTCGGATCACGAAATGCATTTCTACTACGACGACGAAGGAACCAGAGAAATACCCCGGTCGCGTTGGATTACAAACACTTCAGCGCGGTAGGCCTGCAAGGTTTTCTGTAGACAGGGACGTTACGCAAGTGTCTGATTCGGGAGGTAGGAATCGCTGAAATTATGCGCCCTAAGGGGCGAAGTGAATTAAAATAGCCGCAAGGATTAAGGCAATCATCCAATTAAATAGGCCCCCGGGATGATCAAGGCAACACTTCGCAATCGAGCTCTTCGCAAACGGGCATCGCAGTTTGGGCGATTAGTGCGCCACTCGGCGATCACTCCGCGCGTGG
The DNA here is from genome assembly GCA_030040725.1 of Candidatus Sulfotelmatobacter sp. Classification (GTDB taxonomy): domain Bacteria; phylum Acidobacteriota; class Terriglobia; order Terriglobales; family Acidobacteriaceae; genus Sulfotelmatobacter. The sequence continues at coordinate 9,302 of JASHTD010000126.1, forward strand.
GAGAAACTCACAAGCCGCGCCTGGTGTCGAACGGCGAACTGGGAGTTACGTTCATCGGACATTCCAGCTTTTTTGTGCAGATGGGCGGGCAAAGTGTAATGATCGACCCCAACTTTGCGCGCTGGCTTTTTGTTCTGAAGCGGTTGCGTCGGCCCGGGCTTCGCGTGCGCGATTTGCCTCCCATCGATGTGATCGCGGTGACGCATGCGCATTTCGATCATCTTCATCGACCATCGCTGCGGGCCATTGTGCAGAATAATTTGCGTACGCGTGGAAAAGCACCGGCCATCATTGTTCCCACTCACGTAACGGACCTGGTTTCGGATCTTGGCTTTTCCGAGATCATTGAGCTGGACTGGTGGAAAAATTCCCGTCACGGCAGCCTGTCGGTGACGCATGTTCCCTCGCGGCATTGGGGAGCGCGCATTCTCAAAGATTCGCACCGCGGATACGGTGGCTACGTGCTGCGAGCCGGGAGGCATTCGGTTTATCACGCCGGCGACACCGCTTATTTTTCCGGCTTCCGCGAGATCGGCCGGCGGCTCGCGCCGGAGCTGGCCCTGCTTCCGATTGGCGCTTACAATCCTGAGACTTTCCGCAACGTCCACGCTGATCCCGCCGACGCCACGCGTGCGTTTCTCGATCTGAATGCGCGCTGGATGGTTCCCATGCATTACGGAAGCTTCCGCCTTACCCATGAACCCGTTGACGAACCACTGCAACTCCTGGAAAAAGAGGCTCGCGCTGCCGGCATAGAAAACCGCGTGGTCGTGCTCGAAGAGGGCGTGACTAGATTCTTCTAGGATCTGCGAGACCCCTATTTTCGCTGTACCCCCAACCGATTGCGTGATAACCTACGCAGCGATTCGTGCCGGGAGCTGCCAATGCGCCTTTCCGACCTCTCGCCTCTCTTTGTGCTGGTCGCGGCGTTAGCTCTCAGTCATGCGGCTCCGGCTCAGTTCGAGACCCGCGCTAATTTTTTTGTAAGCTCAACCGATCCCGAGTCGGTGCTTGTCGGTGATTTTAACGGCGACGGCAACCCGGACTTGGCCGTCGTGGGAGGGGAGTTCGACGTAGGAGCTGTCGAGATCTGGCTAGGAAATGGCGACGGTACATTCCGCGTGGGGCAGAGTTACCCTGTTGGCTTCGCTCCCTACGGCGGCGCGGTGGCGAGCCTGAGAAAGAACGGCGTACTCGACCTTGTCATCTCTGACCTCGGGAGCGACTACGTCTATGTTCTCCTCGGCAGTGGCGACGGGACGTTTCAGCCTGCGGCCGCCTATCCTACCGCGGGCGAGGTCGACATGCTCGCCCTCGGAGATTTCACCGGTACTGACAACCTCGACATTGTCACCGTCGAAGACACGAGTACCCGCGGCGTAATCTGCGATTGCATCCAGGTTCTTGCCGGCAATGGCGACGGCACTTTCCGCGGGCCAATCTCAACGCAACCGGTGCCCTGGAATACAACAGGGCTCACGATCGCCGCCGGCGACTTCAATGATGATGGCAAGCTCGATATCGCCGTAGCTGGGATTTTTCAATTAGATATTCTTTTCGGTAACGGCGACGGCACCTTCAAGCCAGAAGGCTATTACAAGCTAATCGATTCGCCGGGATCGATCGCGGTGGGCTACTTTACTAACAACAACCGCAGACTGGATATGGCGCTCAGTGGTGAGGCAGTAGACGTGATGCTTGGCTATGGCAACGGAGCGTTCCAGACGCCAGTGGCCTACGCCGCATCGTCGCCGAGCTGGGTGATCGCGCTGGATCTGAACGGCGATGGCAAGGTCGACCTGGCTGCGTCCGATGCCGGCCTGCTGCGCCTGCAACCACCTGGAGTGACCGTCTTCAACGGCAACGGCGAGGGGGAATTCGAACGGGGAGTGTTTTACCCGGTAGGGATGGATGAAGGGGGGCAGTTTATCGCCGCAGGCGACTTCAACGGCGATGGCAAGCCAGATCTGGTGGTAGTGGACGCTGTGTACGGGTATGTCACAACGCTGCTCAACACTGGCGCAGTACGCTTCGCGCCGACCACACCGCTGAATTTTAGGTATCAGGCGGTCGGCACAACCAGCCCCCTACAAACGGTAGTGCTCACCAACGCAGGAACGAATGAGTTGAGGATTCACTCCATGAACGTCAGCAACCAATTCGGGATGACGACTACCTGTGGGACAGTGGTTGCGCCTGGCGTGAGCTGTACGATCAGTGCAAATTTCATGCCGATGAAACGGGGTCCCCAGGAGGGCGCGATAACCCTGATCGATAGCGCCTCTCTGAAGCCACAGGTCATCGAAATGTTCGGCACGGGAACCTAGCGAGGTTTTAACAATTCACCCTCGCAGTTCGGTGTAAACTGCAAGCCGCAAATATTCCAGCCAGGAGGCAAACATGTCCGTAAAACCCATACCCGAGGGATACCACACGCTCACCCCGTACATGACGGTGCGTGACGCCGCTCGCGCCATTGAATTTTATAAACAGGCTTTCGGGGCCGTCGAGAAAGGCGTGATGAAGGGACCGGATGGAAAAGTCATGCACGCGGAGCTGCGCATCGGCGATTCTCTCTTCATGCTGGCCGATGAATTTCCGGAGTTTGGATCGCATGCGCCGCAGAACGGGAGCAGCGCCACCGGCCTGCACATTTATACCGAAGACGTCGATGCTGCGTTCGATCGTGCCGTAAAAGCCGGAGGCATCGTGGAGATGCCGGTCAACGATACGTTCTGGGGCGACCGCTACGGCAAGCTGATGGATCCGTTCGGACATAAATGGTCGATTGCGACGCACAAGCGCGATATGTCGGTGGAAGAAATGAAGGCGGCGCAGGATGAGTTCATGAAGCAAATGCCGAAGAGCGCGTGAGAAAGCCAGCAGGCTGGATGTTCATGCCTGGCGGAGTTCTGAAATTAAGCTGGCGAAAAAGTAAAGCTCGCGAAAAAGAGGAGCCATGCGGCTCCTCTTTCTTTTGTAACCCGTTTCTTGTAACCCGGATTACTTGATTACCAGCGTCTGCCATTTCACCGTGCTGTACTTCGAGTTGG
>JASHTD010000531.1 GCA_030040725.1 Candidatus Sulfotelmatobacter sp.
GTAGCTCCAAAACCTTATTACTTAAGAACGCGCAAGGCGTTCCGTTGACCATCACCAGTATCGTGACCGCCGGCGGCAACGCACCGCAAGATTACGTCCTTGGCGGAAACTGCCCCATCAGTCCTGCCACGCTCGGTCCCGGCTCGAGTTGCAGTATCACGGTGACATTCACACCAACGCTGCTGGGAAGCGTCACATCGACAGTCACGATTACCGATAATGCGTCAACCAGCCCCCAAACTGCCAATTTGAATGGATATGGCGCAGCTCCAGTTTCGGTATCTCCTCTCAGCATCGCGTTTGGCAGCTACTTGGTGGGAACCACAAGTTCCGCCCGAACCGTGACGGTGCTGAATCATCTCAGTACGGAGTTGTTCTTTTCCTCGATCGTCACGAGTGGAAATTTTGCCGTCGCGTCGAATACGTGCGCTGCGGGCATCCCCGCCGGCGCTACCTGTACCATCGGCGTGACTTTTACCCCATACACCCTGGGATCGAACTCCGGACAGCTCACGATCAATGACAGCGCTTTCGGCAGTCCCAGCATCGTCGCGCTGAGCGGGACAGGCAACGACAATGGCCTGAGTACAATTTTGGTGACTCCTTCGAATTCATCGATCGTCGTTGGGAACTCGCAACAATTTGCCGCCACGGGATATTTCACGAACGGCAATACGGCCAACCTCACTCCGAGTGTCACATGGAGTTCCTCGCAAACTGGGATCGCCACGATCAGCTCCGTAGGATTGGCCACAGCAGTCACAGCCGGCACCTCGAATATCACCGCGATTCTAGGTTCGGTTAATGGTTCAACCACACTCACGGTTGCACCGGCTCTGGTTTCAATCGCGGTAACTCCAGCCAACGCCTCGCTTGTGTCCGGGACTCTGCAGCAGTTCGCCGCAACCGGAACTTACAGCGACGGCAGCACCCAAAATCTGACTAACGCGGTGATATGGAGCTCGTCTGCCGCAAGCATCGCCAGCATTTCTTCGACCGGCATGGTCAACGCGCTAAGCCAGGGTAGCGTCTCGATTGGTGCGACTCTGGGCTCCATACAAGGGGCAACCGGTCTGACTGTAACCGCACCCGTTCTCGCTTCCATCGCGGTAACTCCCGCAAATAATTCCATTGCTCCCGGGAACACGCAGCAGTTCACTGCCACTGGAACCTACAGCGATGGCAGCACGCAAAATCTGACCAGCACGGCGACGTGGAGTTCCACCTCCGCCGCGGTAGCAACCATCAGCAATGCCTCCGGCTCGCAAGGCCTGGCGAGTGCCGTGGCAATTGGCTCAACCACGATCACCGCCGCTTCGGGCACAATCAGTGGTTCGACGAATTTCACCGTGACTGGTTTTGCCTTGACTGGCAGCCTGAACACTCCGCGCGAGTTTCAAACCTCGACCTTACAGACGAACGACTCGCCGATTCTGATTGGTGGAACCGACAACAACGGCAACATTCTCGGAAGCGCTGAAATCTACAATTCCGCTGCCCAAACATTCAGTTACACCGGGAACCTGAACACCGCGCGCTCCAACCACACCGCGACACTCCTAAATAATGGCGCGATCCTGATTGCGGGCGGAGTCGGTTCCGGCTCGGCGGTGCTGGCCAGCGCCGAACTGTATAGTTCGGCAAGTGGATCGTTTACTCCCACCGGCAGCTTGAATACCGCGCGCTCGTACCATACAGCGACTCTGCTGAATAATGGAACAGTCCTGATTGCGGGGGGAATTGGTCCCACCGGCGGTTCCTCTTCTTCGGCCGAGCTTTACAATCCCTCTACCTCAACATTTACTCCTACCGGCACCTTGAACACTGCCCGCTCCTATCACACCGCGACTCTGCTGAATAATGGAGTGGTTCTGATTGCCGGTGGAATCGATGGCACCGGCGCTGCCTCCTCCACGGCAGAGCTGTACAACACCGCAAATGCAACCTTCACCCCTACGGGCAGCTTGAACACGGCGCGATCTCAACATACCGCGACCTTGTTGAACAACGGAATGGTTCTGATTGCCGGCGGGATGGATGCGACCGGTGCCGCGTCACTCACCGCTGAACTCTATAATCCGGCCAGCGGAACATTTACGCCCACGAGCAATCTCAATCAGGCGCGATCCGATCACACCGCAACTCTTCTGAACGACGGGATGATTCTCATTGCTGGAGGTACAGCTGCCGGGTCGCCGCTCGCCAGCGCTGAACTTTACGATCCGGTCGCGGCGGTCTTCAATCTGACTGCCAGTCTCAATAACGCGCGCTCATCGCACACAGCGGTGCAACTGGCGAACGGAATGACTCTCATTGCCGGAGGAATGGGTTCTGCCGGTGTAACTGCTTCCGCCGAACTGTATCAGCCGGCAACGCTGACTCCGCAGAACCTGGTTTCAATTGCCCTGGCGCCAACTTCCGTTACGATCGAGCCCGGAGCAAATCAGCAGTTTATTGCCACTGGAACATTTTCTAACAGCAGCACGCAGCAGATCAGTTCCGCCACCTGGACCAGTTCCAACCCGACGGCGGCAACCATCACCGACGATCCAAGTGATCCGGGATGGGCTTATGCAGTGGCGGACGGCAGCACGACGGTCAGCGCGTGCGCCGGTTTGATCTGCGGATCGGCAACCTTGAACGTCAGCCCGCCCGTGCTCGTCTCCATCGCGGTCTCGCCGGCAAACAACTCCGTACAGGTTGGCTCATCTTTACAGTTCTACGCAACCGGAACTTACACCGACGGCAGCATGCAGGATCTGACCTCCACCGCTGTGTGGAATTCTTCCGCTCCAACTGTGGCGACTGCGGCGCCAGGCGGGCTCGCCACGACTGCAACGTCGGGGAGTTCCGTCATCAGCGCGGGCGTGGGTGCCGTTACGGGATCGACCACTTTATTGGTGACCACCCCGGCGCAGATGCCGACGGGAACTATCAGCGATCTCGACGAGGAGACGTGCCCTTCAATACTCGGTGGACAACCGCCGGAATGGGTGACTCAGACAAGCGGAGGCTCGGACGTGGTGGCGGTTTGCTATCACGTTATGGTGAGCTGTCCTAATATGCCAACTCTCGGGGTGACGTACGGCGTCGCAACACCATCGGGAACGTCGAATGGCACCATCGCGTTCATAAGCGCAAGCGGCGGATATTTCACTCTGCCGGGAAGCGCCACCAATGAAGCTCCTTTCGACCTCTATCATGCCGGTTTTCAAACCGTTCAATTCGCCTGGGATTCCTGGTGGCAAGGCGGTTCGCCTGCGGGAAGCTTGAAGCAGGCAGCCTGCAGGGAGGCTACATTCCTGAACTATCTCTACACGAACGTATATCTGGCAAATTCCAACAACAGCGTCACCGCCGGGATGTGTGCTCACAGCCAAAGTGGCGGAGCCGGTGGTCTTGCATTCTCCTTGACGTATTACGGAGTCAGTTCTTTTCTCGACAAGGTGGTTTTCGTTTCCGGTCCTCATTATGCGAGTCTGGTCCAGGGTTGCGTTGTGCCGAACTCCTCTCCCGTGACCATCTGTCCGGAAACAAATGGCAGCTATCCGATGGGCTGCAATAGCGCCAACGGAAGCTGGACGGATGACATTGTTTACTTTGGCAACTCGGCAACCGAGTTAAGCCAGCAGTTGCAAGAGAATCCTCCGTGCAATGACTCCGATCACGTATACACACAGCAGGATGAAGCGAACCTGATAGCGACGAGCCTGCTCGACGATGCCACCGACGCCAGCTATGTTTATCCTCAAACCTCCATCACAGCTTGGGAGTGCGACGATGACACTTATTGGAACAACCCTTCCGAGGGGCAAGGATCACTTTATCTTTCGCAACTGAGCAGTCCGCTGCAGGTTGCGTCGAACTGCAATTACGCTAGCAGGAATACGGCCTATCCCAACGCCTGCTTGTCGATCAACCGGGTCTACGGTTGTACGAGCGCCGAGCTCGCCGCAACCGGGTATATATGCAACGGAGTCACCTGCCCCGTGTGCACCGGTAGCCCGGCGACCAATTGCACTTGCGGTGGCGTGGCCTGCTCCAAGGTTTCTGAGTCGTACGCTATGAATGTTTTTCGGGATCTCGAATGGGAAGATCCGATCAACGGATGTATCAGGAGGCACTGACGAAACATCACAGATCCTTGTAACATGCCGTTGATACCAATGTTTACTCCCCCACGCGTGGGCAGCTGTGAGGCTGCCGGCCGCTGAGTTTGTCACAACCAGGCGCAAAACCGCTCAGCCGAAGCTGCGCGGTGATGCATTGGAAGTCGTCGAGTCAGTAGTATTGCTCCCCCGCTGCAAGATTTACCCTAACGAATCTGTGCCATCTTTTGGAGACAACTTATGACACTACTTTGCAGGATTGTTTCTCTGCGCCGCGTCGTATTGATCGCCGGTGCTATGCAGTTTGTCTTGCTCGCTCCTGTGCTTCTTGGGCAAACCGCGGTCACAACCTACAAAAATGACAATTACCGGACGGGATGGAATTCCACCGAGAGTGTTCTGACGCCGTCCAATGTCACTGCTTCGCAATTCGGTCTGCGGGCCACGCTCCCAGTCGACGACCAGGTGGAAGCGCAGCCACTCTTGGTTCCGGGCGTCAACATCACGGCAGGCAATCACCAGGGGCAACACGACGTAGTCTATGTTGTCACCGATAACGATACGGTCTACGCCATCGACGCCAACTCCGGCACCTTGTTGCTGACCACGAA
>JASHTD010000532.1 GCA_030040725.1 Candidatus Sulfotelmatobacter sp.
GAAGAATTCGCGGGCAAGCAACTTTTTATATGCAACCAGACACGCTGCGCCTTCGGGCGCGGCGAAGATGCCTTCGACCTTGGCCCAGTGACGAGCAGCATCGAGAATCTCAGCGTCCGTTGCGGCGATGGCAAGGCCTCCGCTTTTCTTCAGGATGTCGAGGATCAGATAATCGCCATAAGGTTTGGGCACGCGCAGTCCGGCGGCGAGCGTAGCCGCATTCGTCCACATTTCCGCGCGCGTCTGGCCTTCGTCCCACGCTTTAACAATCGGCGCGCAACCCGCAGCCTGCACGCTGATCATGTTCGGCCGCTCGGAGCCGATGAAACCCAGTTGCTCCATCTCATCGAAGGCCTTCCACATGCCGAGCAAGCCCACGCCGCCGCCGGTGGGATAGATGATGCCCTGAGGAAGTCTCCATCCCAGTTGTTCGGCAACTTCGTAACCCATGGTTTTCTTGCCTTCCACGCGATAGGGCTCTTTCGTCGTGGAAACGTCGAACCATCCGTCGCGATTCCAGGACGCGGACTCTTTGAGTTCCGCGATTTTTTTTGCGCAATCGGAGATGAGACCGTCGACCAGCGTGACACGCGCGCCGTAGTAATCGCACTCGACCCGATTGGCCAGCGGAACATCCTTCGGCATGAAAATGTGAGCTTCGAGATTCGCCGCGGCCGCATAGGCAGCGAGCGCGCTAGCGGCATTGCCGGCCGAAGGGATGGCCAGTTTTTTCAATCCGAAATGGCGTGCCATCGTCACGGCGGCGGAGAGGCCGCGAGCTTTGAACGATCCGGTGGGATTCAGGCCTTCATCTTTGATGAAGACCTTGGGATACTCGCGGCTGCGCAACATGGGCGTGAAGCCTTCACCGAGCGTGACGGGCGTAGCTTCGGGAAGCACGGCGGAATATCGCCACATCGTGGGAGCAAGCGGGAGCAACGATCGCGGAGAGAAATCTTTTTTGATGGCCGCGAGATCGTAGCGCGCGTAGAGAACGCCGCCATCTTTCGCGCACACGGTCTGCGGACGATCTGCGGGATACTGCTCGCCGCAGCGGGTGCATTCAAGATGAGCGGGGCGCGGCACGCAGAAAGTTTAACAGGGGGAGCCGCGAGGCGGTACAGGCGGCGGAACAGATATAGGGATCCTTCGACTCCGGTTGTGCTTCGCTATTGCGAAGCACAACCTGCGCTCAGGATGACAACCGAACTGGGCTTATTTTTCAGATTACTTTCTTAGCTTACATCTTGGCTGACTTCTTGGCGGCACGTTTCGATGGCGGTATCACACCCTTCTCTGGACTCTCCTTCTCGATCGGATCGGACAAGTGGTGCAGCGGCTTATCGCCCGCTGAAGAAAGCTGCGGGCCGGTTTCCGGCACGGTCAAGCCCTGTGCCGTGAACATGGCTTCGCTGAAGGTCGAGCCCGACTTGGCCGCGGCCACGGCGAACACTCCGTGCGGGATACCGTTGTTGAAAGCGGTCGCGATGTAGTCTCCCACCATCAGTCCATTTTGCGAGTTGGGCAGCCATGTAAGTTGCATCGCTCCGCTCAGGCGCTCTGGCTTGTTCCAAGTCGTCCCGCCGTTGTGCGACGAGATGTAGCTAACCGCAAGCCGGCATGTAGACTGGGTGCACTTCGACTGCGGATAAAAGTAGTAGGTGATCGCCACATGTGCTGTGGCGCCGGATGTTTCGGGATCGATGCCGATGCCGGGAATGAAGTGATCGACGGTGCTGGTGGTGGCGTCGATGGGAATGCGCGTGACGGCGGACCAGTGCACTCCGTCGCTCGAAGTGCTGTAGACCAGATCGTTGGTGAAGCATTTCGCGCGGAAGCGGCAATCTTCCCAGACCACCCAAACCGTTCCTGCACCGTCAACCGCGGCCGAAGGCAATGGGCCGCTGCGAATGCCGCCTGCATCGAGATGAGTTTGAATGTTGGAGATGGTGACCGGCGCCGACCAGCTCGAGCCGCCGTTGGTCGAGGTGAAGGCCGACATTCCTGAGGTTTCAATAGGCACGACAACTGTGCCATTCGGCTGCACCAGAGGCTGACCACCAATTCCAAAGGAGTGATTGGCGGTCGCTGTCGCCGGCCCCCAGGTCAATCCGCCGTCGGTTGAGGTACTCATGAAAATTTCGTCACCGGCGTCCGGGTTATCCCATTCGACATAGCAGTTTCCATAGAACGGGCTAGTCGACGTGCTGTCGCAAACGATCCAGTTTTTATCTGAGCTAATAACTTTCGGGCCGACACTGACCGCGTTGTCCCAGGTGAAACCACCGTCGGTCGATCGATTAACCACCACCGCTGGCGTTTCCGAATTATTCGAAATGGGCAAGCTGGCAACAATCCAAACGCCGTGCTTGGCGTCGTACGCGACCGCCGGATCGCTGGCTGCACTGTAAGGACCGCCGCCGTTGCCGCTAGTCAAGCCGGGCAGGAATCCATGCGCCCAGGTGTTGCCGCCATCGGTAGAGGTCGCCCAGCCGATCGCAGTTGCGCCGCCGGGAGCGATGCGCCCGGTTTGAAAAGCTGACACCAGCGTCGATCCGTTAGCCAGGACATGCGGTTCCACCTCCGTTGCATGTTGGCCGGGAGGAACGGTAAACGGATCAGAGCTGATTTCGGTAAGAGTCACCGACGGCGTAACTTGAGCGGAGGAAAATGTTGCGGAGTGGAAGAACAACGCGAACATTGCAAGCAGAATTCTTCCACTTCGAAACTCAAAAAAACTTCGCTTCATCGGATTGGTCCTCGAATTCAAAAAGTCGTCTGCAAGAAAAGTCTTGTGATGGCAGGGGAGTAGGGCGGCATCAACGATGCCCGGTAGTAATCACCGCGCCGCCGACGATATCGCAAAGATTCAGGCGGTGTCAATGTGCAGGAAGTTGCGTAGTGGCTCAGTTTGAATTTCCCGCAGATGAGGGACACGCAGCTCGGCTGGGCATGAAATTACTCGTGATCGAATTGAACAGGCAGGAAGACAATTGCGACTTCGTCGTGGTAAACCGGGCGCCAGCCAGTGCTCTCCGTCAGAATGTTGGCAAGAGCTGAGCCTTTTGGAACGACGAGGCAGCGGGCCGGGTGCTGCCGAAGAAAATCCTCCCAGCCAGGCTCGACATGCATGGTCTTCAGGTAGGAACGCAGGAAGGGTTCTCCGTAGAAATCGTGGCGGTCGTCGACGACAACTTTCGATTGCGGATAAAGACGGTAAATCAGATAGCCTCCCCAACTGTCGGGAGAGAAAACCGGTCCTGGCAGGTTTTCTTTCTCCATGTAGTTCACCGCCGCAACGGGAAAGCGTTTGGGGCTGAATTGCGCGTCGAGCACGGTCTTGGCGCCCAATTTTCCATCATGCGCGACAATCCAGCAGGTGAGCGCGACGGCAACGACAGGCCAAAGATGGCCTCGCAAACTCAATTCGATGGTTTGCACCCTGCGAAAGAAACCCGCCGGGATAGAAATTAGGCGATGTTCACCAGGCAAGTTTGCAAGGCGAGTTGTTTCCCGCGACAGGCGCGGTCCAATCACGAGAATCAATAACAACGACGAGACTGGAATATTCCGCGAAGCATACAGCCCGGAATAGACCGCGAAGAGCACGATGATCCCATGACTTACTTTGAGCTTTCGCAACTCTGCGCCGGCGGTTGCCAAGGCGATCAGTGTGAGGAGCAGCAATCCAGCGAAACATTTTTGGGCGACAAAATGAAAGTTTGGCGATTGAAATTCGTCGATGTGATCCATGAGAAAGTGATTGGAAAGATAGCCGTAGATGTGCACGTAGAGCCTAAGGCCATAGGGGTTCAACAGGGTTGCCGCCCCGCTGAGGATGCCGACGAATGTCAATTCTCTGACTTGACGGCGGGCTCGAATTTTGCGCAGCAGATCGTCGAAGCGGTCCTGTCTCGCTCTCAACCACTGCCAAATAGCGCTCACCCAAAAAATTGCCAACAGGACAAAGCCAACCAGAAATCCCCCATGCGCATTCACCCAGAACAACATGATGAACGGCAGAAGCCATAGAGCGATCCGGCGAGAGCTTTTGTCCGGAGCTTCTGACTTGTCTGAGCCGGCAACACAAGTTCCTTCCGACGAATCCAATACCGAGAACCATATGAAGGTGAGCAGCCAGCTCACCACGTGCGGGCGAGCAAGAAAATGAATCATCGACGCACACGTAGACAGCAGCACCAGAATCAGCGCCAACAAAACATTCGTCTTATGGCGCACCAGCCACCGAAACGCCAGCCAGAAAGTCAAAGCAATGATGAAAGCGGCAAAAACCACTACGCCGTTCAATCCCGTACGGTTCGTCAAGACTCCGACAATCAAGTCGAAGAGCCACTCCCACACGAACCACGGATGGCCGTTCATGCTTGAAGAAAAAGGATCAAAGTGCGGAATGCTGCGCGTTGAAAGAATCAGCTGACCGGTGCGAATGTGCCACCCGATCCCGGCATCACCTAACAAACGCGAAGAAAGATTAGTGAAGACAAGCAGGGAGAACAGGACTAGAAAAAACAAGTCACCACAAGAAGGCAATGCCCACTGAACCCACGCCGGGCGTAAGTCCGCCTGGGACATTTTCGGATCGCTTGTGGAACCGCTTGCCATCGGGCTGAATCTTATAGAGTAGGCTTATGAACGGCAAGGCTGAACAGAACGCAGCACATCGCGTGGTGATTGTGGGAGCCGGTTTCGGTGGGCTGAATGCGGCCGAATCGCTGGCAAAATCTGCTGCGCAAATCACCGTGATCGACCGCCGCAATCATCACACATTTCAGCCGTTGCTCTACCAGGTCGCCACAGCCGGCCTTTCGCCCGGAGAAATTGCTGCGCCGATTCGCTCGATCCTAGGACGTCACAAGAACGTCGAAGTGCTCATGGCCGAAGTTACGGAAGTCGATCTGGAGCGCCGCGTTGTGCAAACCGCCGACATTGAGGTCCCCTATGACTCGCTCATCGTGGCGGCAGGAGCGAGCCACGCATACTTCGGCCACAACGAGTGGGAAGCATTCGCGCCCGGTCTCAAAACGATTGAGGACGCGCTGGAGATTCGCCGGCGCATCCTGCTGGCCTTCGAACTTGCCGAGCGCCAGGCTTCCGCCGGACAACATCTCGAGCCGCTCAATTTTGTTGTGGTGGGCGGAGGACCGACGGGCGTGGAGCTTGCGGGCACTCTCGCTGAAATCTGCCGTCACTCGCTGGCCGGAGAATTTCGAGTGATCGATCCGGCACATGCCCGCATTCATCTGATTGAAGGCAGTCCGAATGTGCTGCCTTCCTATCCGCCCGATCTTTCCCGTAGTGCGCTGGAACAGTTGCAACGGCTTGGAGTTGAGGTGCTCACGTCATCGATGGTGTCGAAGGTTGAGGCGGGGGCCATTTATATTGGCGAAACGCGAATGGAAGCCGCCGTTATTTTGTGGGCTGCGGGAGTTTCGGCTTCGCCACTGGGCAAGAATCTAGGCTTGCCAACGGACCGGGCTGGGCGCGTGTTGGTGAATCCCGATCTGAGCATTCCAAACCATCCCGAAGTTTTCGTCATTGGCGATCTTGCATCGTTGAAAGATGCTCGTGGAAATCTGATTCCGGGAGTCGCTCAGGTGGCGATTCAGCAAGGGCGGTTTGCGGCCAGGGTCATTCGCCGCGAAATCGATGAGCAGATGAAAGCCGGCGCGCTCGACCATAAGCCTTCGCCGGTACGGCCCGCATTTCACTATCACGACAAAGGCAATCTTGCGACCATCGGTCGCGCGGCCGCGGTCGCGGAGATCGGAAGATTTCACATATCGGGATACTTGGCGTGGCTGACGTGGCTCTTCGTTCACATTTTCTTTCTCATCGGTTTTCGCAACCGCGTGCTGGTTCTGATTCAGTGGGCATCGTCGTATCTCACCTTTGATCGTGGAGCTCGCCTGATTACCGGCAGCACCAATCTTCCCGGCTGGCGCGGCTTGCATCGACAAGACTCCGAGGCCGAGGTAAGGCCGCAAGAAATATCTGCCGCCGGGCACAAATAGAGCGACAATATTGCTGAAGGCGATGTGAAGATCATGAAGAGCATGGTTTCGCGCATCATTCTTGTGGCCCTGGCAACGCTTTTTCTCCCGGGCATTTCCTCGGCCGAGGTGCTGAAGATCGTGGTGGATGACACGATTCAGCCCATCAGTGCGGAATACATCGCCCGAGGCATTGCAGAAGCCGCTCGCCGCAACGACCAGGCGTTGCTGATCCAGATCAACACACCGGGGGGCCTGGTCGATTCGACGCGCGAGATCATCGAGAAAATCACCAACTCTGCTGTGCCGGTGATCATTTATGTCACGCCCAGCGGAAGCCGTGCCGCCTCGGCTGGATTTTTTATTCTGGAATCGGCCGATATTGCCGCCATGGCGCCGGGGACTAATACGGGTGCCGCGCATCCGGTGGTCCTTGGCGGGGGGAGCATGGACGACGTGATGAAGCAAAAAATCGAAAATGATGCGGCCGCTCTCATGCGTTCGGTGGCGGCGCGACGCGGCCGTAATGTGGGAGTCGCGGAAAGCACGGTGCGAGAATCGAAATCGTTTACTGAGCAGGAGGCGCTCTCACAGCATTTGATCGACTACGTTGCATCCAGCCAGGAAAACCTTTTTGAACAAATAAAAGACAAACCCTTCAAGCGTTTCAACGGGCAGGAAGTCACGCTCGATCTTGTCGGCCAGTCGGTGGTGCCCTTCGGGATGACGGTGAAAGAGCAGGTTCTGAGTTACTTGATGGATCCGAATGTCGCGTTCATTCTGCTTGCCATAGGCGCGCTCGCTCTCTACGCCGAATTTACGCATCCGGGCGCGGTCATACCCGGAACTGTGGGGGTCGTCTTTATTCTGGTTGCGGCGTTCGCGCTCAATCTGCTGCCGACGCGCTTCGCCGCGCTGGTGCTGATTTTGGGGGCATTTGCCCTATTCGCTGCGGAAGCGAAGTTCGCCACGCATGGAGTGCTCATGATCGGTGGCGTTGTGCTGCTGACGCTCGGCGGATTACTGCTCGTCGATGCACCGATTCCGCAAATGCGAGTCCACCTGATAACCGCGCTGGGTGTCAGCCTCCCGCTGGGCGCGATTACCGCTTTTCTAATGGGCATCGCGCTCAAGGCTCACCGAAACAAACTGGTTTCCGGATCGCAAGGACTGATCGGAGAGGTGGCGGTTGCACAAACTGCCCTGTCGCCTCGGGGCAAAGTATTCGTGCATGGCGAGATTTGGGATGCGGTTTCTTCCTCCGATGTTTCCGCCGGTCAGACGGTCGTCGTCGCCAAGGTTGACGGTTTGATTCTGCGCGTGGAGCCGCTGACAGTTTCGAAATCCTCACCCGCGCCCGCGATTTCTTAACTCGCGCACCACCGCAAGTAACCACCGGCGATGCGAATTCCGCGTCAGGGCACGCTGGTTGCGTTACAATCCGCCTCAGAAGCACTGAGCTCATAAGCCGCGAGGATTGAGAGCGGCAGAGGAGCAAAACCGATATGCTACCGTTTGAATTTGGCTTTACCAGTATCGTCGTCATCATCGTCATCCTCTACCTGCTGAGCTCCATCAAAATTCTTGCGGAATATGAGCGGGGAGTGATTTTTCGCCTTGGCCGCCTGTTGCCAACGGCGAAGGGCCCGGGCGTGATCCTGGTATTTGCCCCGATCGATCGCATGGTTCGAGTCTCGCTGCGGCAGGAGGCCTTGGAAGTGCCACCGCAAGACATCATCACGCGGGACAACGTTACTTTGAAAGTGAACGCGGTGATTTTCCTGCGGGTGATCGATGCCAACAAGGCCGTATATGAAGTCTCGAATTACGTTTACCAGACTTCGCAGTTTGCGCAGACGACCTTGCGCTCGGTGCTGGGCGAACAGGAACTGGATGAACTTCTAGCGCATCGCGAGAAAATCAACCTGCGCCTGCAGAGCATTCTCGACCAGCACACGTCGCCGTGGGGTGTCAAAGTGACGAATGTCGAGGTGAAGCAGGTTGACCTGCCGGAATCGATGTTGCGGGCCATGGCGAAGCAGGCGGAAGCGGAGCGCGAGAAACGCTCAAAGATTATCCACGCCGAAGGCGAATTTTCCGCGGCGCAGCGACTCGTGGACGCTTCTCATTTGCTGGCCACCGAACCGGTCAGCGTGCAGTTGCGCTATCTGCAAACTCTGACCGAGATTGGCGTCGAGAAGAATACGACCGTAATTTTCCCGGTCCCGGTGGATTTTTTCTCCGGCCTGCAGAAGATGATGGACAAAAGCGATAACGAGAGAACCCCCGCTCGCCCTGCGAAGACGGCGTAGTCTTGCCGATGCACGGCGCGCAGTGGCGTTGCGAAATTGGTTTTAATGTAGGAAGTTGCATTGATTCTTGAGGTACATACTGGCCATGGATTCCTCACAAGACACTGAAATAACGCTGGGGACGGCGAAACTACTGGCGTTGTTTTTCGGTCTGGTAATGATCTGCGCGGTATTCTTCGCGCTGGGATACACTCTGGGACGCAAATCAGACGTAGGGCTGGCGGCAAGCGCAGCGATTCCGGTACAGAGCCCCGCCGGCGCGTTGAAGCCCGCGACTTCCGTAAGCCCGCCCCCTCCACAGCCGATGACGTTTTACAAAGCGGTTGAGCAGAAGGATGCAAATGCGCAGCTGACGCCGGCGACTGCGGCGACTTCCACGCCTGCATCGGCGCCAGCAGCGGGTCAGGCTACGCCTTCTCCGGATGCTGGTGCAGGGACTACGCCAGCTGCGAATTCACAACCCGCAACTCCGCAGAATGCAAATCCGCCTGATCCTCTCGCGGCGATTCCCGCTGGAGGTTATTTTGTGCAAGTCGCCGCGGTCAGCAAACAAGAAGATGCGCAGGCGCTGGTGGATGCATTGAAGGCGAAACAATATCCCGCATTTGTTGCCGCGAGTTCTGCCGCAGATAAATTGTTCCGTGTGCAGATGGGTCCATTCAACGATATGAAAGAGGCGGAAGACATGCGCACGCGGCTCATTAACGACGGCTACAACCCCATCCTCAAGAAGTGAGCGCCATTCCTGGTCCAGCTCGATATGACACTTTCACATCCCGAGTTGCTTGCGGCACTTGAAGACTTCGCCAAAACCGCTTCCACCGCCGAGTTGCTGATGGACGGTATCGCCAAGCGTCTGCACGAAAACATGACGCGCTATAACTGGGTGGGTTTTTATCTTGTGGACGAGGCAAATCCGGATATCTTGCGCATCGGCCCTTTCGTGGGCAGCTTTACTCCGAATGCCCGCATTCCGCTGAATCAGGGACTTTGTGGAGCCGCGGCCAGAACCGGAGAAACGGTCGTGGTCAACGACGTCTCCAAAGATCCGCGCTACCTTGCCGGCTCGCCTTTGGTGAAATGCGAAATCGTGGTGCCAATCATTTTGAAAGGCAAGCTCGCCGCCGAACTCGATGTAGAAAGCTACTTTACTAACACCTTTCCGAAACCCGAGCAGGATTTTGTTGAAGCCTGCGCCCGGATTGTAAGAAGCTATCTTGAGCGAAGATAGTGACGCTGTTGTTGCCTGCACTACGGCGACACAACATAACGATCATAATTCCAGATAAGATCGCAATTCCCCTATGACGAAGAGCTTCGGAGATGAGTGAATCTCGCAAACCGGGCGATGTGGAGCTAGGCATGGAAGCTTCAATCACGCGCCGCGACTTTCTTGGATCGGCGCTATTGGCTTCCGGGGCAACGCTGCTCGGTGGTTTGACTCCCGCGGAGCTGCTCGCCCAGTCGGATGATTTCACCGGCTATGGCGGGGTTGGCGAATACAGCAACTCGAACGGAAACACTTGGGAAGTGCTTACCGCAGGCCATACGATCCGCGACGGCGTTTATGAGCCGTTGCTGAAAGACGTTATCGACACCGGCGAAATGTACGACTGCGTAATTGTTGGCGGCGGAATCAGCGGTCTTGCGGCCGCATTATTTTTTCAGCGGGAAGGCGGACGCAGCAAGAAATGCCTGATTCTCGAAAACCATCCGATTTTCGGAGGCGAAGCGAAGCAAAACGAATTCCTCGTCGATGGCAAGCGTCTGATCGGGCACCAGGGTTCGGCGATTTATCAGATCCAATATCCACACAGCTTTCTGGCCGGATTCTATGAATCGATCGGGTTGAAAGTGCCGAAGCTTACCTACCAGAAATGGGGCGGATCTCAACTGGAGTTTCCGCTCTCGACCACGCCGTATCAGGCAACCGGTCTCGAGCATGGGCAATATGGCTTCTGGTTTGGGAAAAAGTTTGGGAAGAAGCCCGGCATGTGGATGATCGATCCGATTGGAAAAGAACTGGACGGCGCTCCGGTGTCAGACACGGCTCGGGGAGAATGGCTGCGCTGGTTGAAAGGCGAAGAGAGTGGGCAAGTCAAATTCGCGCGTCCGAAAGCGGAAGGCGATTCGATTTCGCGCTATCTGGATTCGATCACGCTCGAACAGCACTACATGGAGCGTTTTGGGCTGAGCCGCGAAACGGTTCGCACATTTCTTTCGCCGGTAGAGGGCGGCGGATCGGGATTGGGACCGGATGCCATATCGGCGTATTCGGATTACGCGTTTGAGATGCTGCACCCCTTGCCGGCAGAGGATGGCGGCTCAGATCAAATGTTTCCTGGGGGTAACGCAACAATTGCGCGCTTAATGCTGAAGACACTCATACCGGCCGCAATCGACGGCACGGACAGCGTGGAATCTGTCTGCCGAAATCGTGTGAATTTTTCTGCGCTCGATCAGGCTGCGAGTGCGGCAAGAGTGCGACTGTCATCAACTGCGATTCACGTCGAGCATGACGGCGATCCAGCGAAGTCCGGTTCGGTGACCCTGGTTTATCTCAAAGGGGGCAAGCTGTATCGCGTGAAGGCGCGATCAGTGGTGATGGCTGGAGGGTGCTGGACGACGAAACACATCGTGAAGGATCTTCCTGAAACTCATCGCGAGGCGTACGCGCAGTTCTGTCGCTCTCCGTGCATGATGGCCAATGTCGCCGTTCGAAACTGGCGATTCCTTTACAAGATGGGAATGACCGGCTGCCGCTGGTTCGAAGGCTTCGGCAACTATATGGAGGTTTGCAAGCTTGCACTCACCGGCCTAGAAGATGCGACGATCAGCCCGGATTCGCCGATCGTGCTCAACCTGAAAGTACTTTACTCTTATCCGGGGGAGTCGACGGAAGCGCAGGGACACCACGGGCGCGGCGAGATGATTGGAACGTCGTTCAAAGAGTACGAACGGCAGATTCGCGAACAGTTCACCGAAATGTTTGCCGGGGCCGGCTTCGACCCACAGCGGGATATTGCTGGAATTGTTTTGAACCGTTGGGGCCACGCTTATCTCACCCCACAGCCGGGATTTTTCTTCGGGAAGGATGCCCAGCCTGCGCCACGAGAGATTTTGCGCCGCGCGCCTTTTGGCCGAATTGTTTTTGCCAACACCGATCTGGCGGGAGCGATGGACCATCGCTATTCGATTCTGGAGGCCAAGCGCGCCGTGGGGCAGTTAATGGATCAGGTGCTGACCGTCTAGGTCACGACCAGTTCTTTCTTCTCGCTCGGCTCGTATTCGACGATATATCCCGCCACAGCGCTGGCGGCCACCGTATAAGGCGAAGCCAGATACATCTGCCCGGGACCGCTGCGGCCGGGGAAGTTGCGGTTTTGCGCGCTGATCACAACTTGATCCGGACGCGTGGAAACACCGGGACCGGCGTTAATGCACGCTCCGCAACTGGGTTCGATGACATGCGCACCGGCCTTCTGGAAAATTTCCAGATAGCCTTTGCGCACGCAGTAATCGCGGGTTTCCTGCGATCCGAATTGAATATAAAACTTGGTCGAATCAGCGACGCGCTTGCCCCGCTTCAGCGCATCGGCGAGAACCGCGGCGTACATATCCATATCTTCGTTCTTGCCGGCCGTGCAGGTACCGCCATAAGCAATCTCGACCGGGACGGGTGTGTTGAGTTCGCGAATATATTTTCCATTGCCCGGATCGCCGGGAGTCGCGACCATGGGCGTAATTTCGGCCGCATCGAGTTCGATCACTTGAGCGTACTGCGCGCCGGGATCACTGTATAAATCCTCGATCATGGACTCGGCTTTCTTGCGATCCATCGTCTTGTCGAGCCGACCGCGGCGCTCGACCAGAAAATCGATCGCTTTTTTATCCGGTGCAACAATGCCGGTGAATCCGCCGATCTCGGCGGCCATGTTCGTCATGGTGGCGCGCTCATCGACGCTGAGCTCTTCAATGGCTTCACCGGCATACTCCATGACTTTCGCTAGCGCCTTGCCACTGCGCACGTAATCGAGCGAGAGAATCTTCAAGATGAAGTCTTTCGCGGTTACGTTTGCGTGTTTCTTGCCGCGAATCACGACCCGCACAGACTCGGGCACCTTCACGCGAACATCTTTTGTAATCCATCCGTTGAAAACGTCGGTGGTGCCGATACCAAACGCGACGCAGCCAATCGCGCCCACGTGCGGCGTGTGGGAGTCTGAGCCAATATTCAACTGCCCCGGCAATGCATAGCTTTCGAGCACGATCGAGTGGCAAATGCCTTCCGAACCTTTGCGGTCTTTCAATTCTCCATGCAGCTTGATTCCCTGCTTAGCTGCGAAATCCTGCTGCTTGAGCTTGAGCTGAGTGGCCAGATCGAGCAGGCCGAGCTTTTTCTTTTCTTCGGAGATCACCTCGTCGAGAAATGTCAGGTGGTCGCGGAAGAAGATGATGCTCGCCGGATCGTTTACCTTGGCATCTTTTCCGACGTAATGTTCGAAGAAAATGGCGGCCATGGGTGTGACGTACTCGTGGCTGAATCGCAGGTCGGCGCGCGCAAAACCGCTATCGCCTGGTTTCACAGAAGCAACACCGGCCTCGCCATTTTCATTGATCATATTCCGCGCGAAGATTTTCTCGGCGATCGTCATGGGGCGCTTGGAGGTTTCGATGGGTGGCAGAAAGACTTTCTTCTGCATGCGCGCGACATTGAACGGAAACAATCCACCATACTCGATAACCTGCCGGGTAATCTCATCCTCGCCTTTGGTGAACTCGCTCAGCGCGATCTCTTCACCGGCACGAATTTTATCGATGAGCGAAAAATCGGTGGAAGTGAGCACGCCGAGGTTCTGGCAATTCTGCTTGTAGATGCGCTCAATATTTTCCGCTATCACGAGCTTGATGCCCGCGCACATCTCCGCATAAGGAGACTGCTCACGGCTTGATCCCTTGCCGCGCCGCTTGCCGCTCACCGCGGCCACAAAACCTCCGCGCTTCACATCGCCCCGGCCGATCGGCGTGACTCCGCCACATTTCAATCCGAGATAGGGAATCTCGCCCAGCGTTTCGTCGAAGTAAAAGCAGTAATGCGCGGGCGTGATTTCGTCGGTCGAGATGTCGTCGCGGAGCTTGGGATTGTTCGCCGGGTTTTTCGTGTCCCACGGCAGGTCTTCTCCGGCAAGTTGTCGCTTGATCAGTTCCGGATCTTCGGTAAGAAACAGAATGCGTCCTTTCAATAGGACGCGGTCCGGCCGTTTGTCAATTTTGCGGTCGAGAAGAGAATTATTCACGTGTAAACCCACAGAAAAGTAATCAGGACCTACAGCTGAGGATCCTAATCAATTGTAGCGCGCGGATTGCGCTGGATGGCAAGCGTGGGTTTCGACCTCAGTGATGCCCGTGCGCTGCCTTATCGAACTTCTCTCCAGCGGGAATCGCTACCTGCAGCCGATTTTCTTTCGGCGCGAGCGGGCACGTCGCGTACGGCGTCACAGCGCAGGGAGGGTTGTAGGCGCGGTTGAAATCGAGAACTACCGTACCATTCACCACGGGGTCTGTATCGAGAAAGCGTCCACCGGGATAGGTGTCGGTTTTCGCAGTCAGATCGTTGAAGACGAATGACAGTCCTTTGGAGGGATCGCCGCCGAGAGCCGTCAGCCTCTGCTCCTGCCCATGGATCGTGAACACAACGGTCCCCGCAACCGGCACCGGAGTCACATCGCCGAGAACGTTTGGAACGTCGATAGTTCGCTTGCCATCTGACTGCTCCCATTTTGCGGTCACGCGATAATTCATATCGAGAGGATAAAATATCATGCCTTTGAACTTTGCCACGGCAGGGCTCTGCAAATCCTTCAGGCGAATTCCTACCCGCTCGCCGCGCACAATCACGTGAAAGCGCAGGCTGCCCATTTCGATTTCGGTCGCGTGCCCGGAAATGTCAGGATCCAGGATTGCGCTCGGTGTGTTTTTTCCGGCGATTGTTGCATGCGCTTCGGGAAGCAGTTTGACGCTGACCGCTTTGCCCGCGAGATCGAACTCGCCGGCATGAGCCGGGCCTTTGGGGAAGACGACGGCATTATCTGCCGCCGCGCCGAATGTGTTCGCACCCGGCTTTAGCCAGTGAAGTCCGGCCAGCGGCAGCCAGTTCTGCTTCAGATCGTCGGTCTGCTCTGCCTTCCATTTTTCGAACGATTGGACATAAGCGGCATCGGGAGCGGCGACCGGCCAGGCTGCCGTGCCCACGGCGAGCAAGCCGCAAGCCAACAAAATCGCGGCATAAGAAATTCGATTCGTGGCCCGCGCGTTCGACCGCATGCTAGTTTCCTCGCCGCTACGGATCTTCATGGCTTCGCTGTTTTTTTCATAGAGAATACAGGATCACGGAACAATCTTATCGTTTATAGTCGCGAGGATCAGGCAGCGTTTCCAATCCGCGGCCGGCAAAGATCTCAGCAAACTCGCGCATCAGTTCGGTGTGAATCAATCTGTTCGTCGCGAGAGTTTCGCGGCTGTTCAATTCAAACGGCGAACCATCGTAGCGGGTCACTTTGCCGCCGGCTTCTTCCACCAGCAAGACGCCTGCGGCCGTATCCCAGGGATTGAGATTGAATTCCCAGAATCCATCGAAGCGGCCGGAGGCCACGTTGCACAAATCGAGCGCCGCGGAGCCGGCGCGGCGCACCCCATGAGAGCGCAGCGTGATCTGATGATAAAAATAAATATTCGGATTCTTGTGGCGCTTATGGCTGGGAAAGCCAGTGGCGACGAGGCTCTCTCGCAGAGTGCGGATTTTTGATACGTGAATCGCTTCGCCGTTAAGATGAGCGCCTTTCCCGCGCACGGCGGAAAACAACTCGTTCCGCGTAGGATCATAAATCACCCCGGCGATCCGTTCGCCGTCCGGTTTCGAAGTGCGGTGTTCGAGAGCCAGCGAAACACAGAAAACCGGAAACCCGTGTGCGAAGTTTGTGGTGCCATCCAGCGGATCGACATACCAGCGATACTCGCTGCCGCGGTCGTTCAGACCTTGCTCTTCACCGAGCACATCGTGATCCGGCCAATTTTGCGCGATGCGCTCGCGAATCAGTTTTTCGGCCTCTCGGTCGGCCGCGGTAACCAGATCTGCTTCGCCCTTGTATTCGATCTTGAGATGCTGATGAAAATAATCCATCAGCAAAGCGCCCGC
>JASHTD010000533.1 GCA_030040725.1 Candidatus Sulfotelmatobacter sp.
ATTGATCTGCATCTATAATAAATTTCTAGCCGATCACTGCAGCAAGGCGAAAAATGCGGTGTTGGCGCAGGTTCGCGTGGCGCAGACGATTACAAATCGTTCCAACCGCAAACGGGTCATCATTCTGCTCGCGATGGCTGTTTTCCTGCTCCTGGCCATCCTAGTTTCCCAGACGGCTTTCGACCTCACCTTTCTACGCCCGGGAAACAATCAGCAGATCGTGGTGTTCGCCGCGCTTTCGGCATTAATTTTCTTGCTGTTTGTGGCACTCACGTTCGTTCTGTTTCGCAACCTCCTGAAGCTATTTGCCGAGCGTCGGCTTGGGGTCCTGGGTTCGAAGTTTCGCACCCGAATGGTCGTGGGCGCGTTATTGCTCTCGTTTGTTCCCGTGATGGTGATGTACTGGTTTGCTTACGGGTTGATGAACCGGTCGATCGACAAATGGTTCTCAACCCCGGTAGAAGAGGTTCGAGCTGACACGCACGCGATGGCATCTCTCCTGGCGGAGTATGCGGCCCAGAATGCGCAAGCCGAGGCAACCTCCATCGCGACCTCTGCCGAAGCGCAGCGCAGCTTCGCGGGACACGGATTTTCCGGGGTTGAGAGCAAGTTTCAGAACCACGAAATCACTTTTCAGGGTGGGTTCGCGTTGGCCGTACAGGACGGCAATGCCGAGGCCAGCTTCAATGCACCGGCGCCCTGGGCCCAGTTAAAAGCCAGCTTGCCCCTCCTAGCGGCTGCCAAAGGAGGGCCTGCGAACTTCACCTGGGGACAGACAGAATATGCGTTAGGCAGTGCTCCAGTGGGCAATGAAGGCTTGATTCTGGTGGCAATTCCTCTGCCACAGCATTTTGCTCAGACGGTCAAACAGGTAGAAGACAGCCAGCAGCGCTATTTCGAGCTGGCGCACGAACGCAGGCTGGTGCGCCGAACCTACATGGGATTGCTTCTTCTGCTGACCATGATCGTGCTTTTTGTGACCACGTGGCTGGCGCTGTTTCTTTCGAAGCTGGTCACTCGCCCTCTGGCGGCCCTGGCAGAGGCGACGCAAGAAATTGCGCGCGGACGTCTCGATTACCGAATCGACGTAAGTGCAGCCGATGAAATTGGCGATCTGGTGCGCTCGTTTAACAAGATGGCAGCCGATCTTGAAGTCAGCCGCAAGCAGATCGTGGCTTCCACGCAGGAAGCACGCGCTGCTAATGCGGAACTCGACCAGCGGCGGCAGCATATGGAAACTATTCTGGAGAACATCCCCACGGGCGTTCTCTCTCTAGATGCAGCACGTAATGTGACTCATGCCAACCAGGCTCTGCTGAGAATGTTCTATCCCGATGGCTATGTAGACCGGCAGCATGTGCTGCGGCACGCCAAGCTCGAGGAAGTTTTTCCCAAAGAAGTGTTGGAGGATCTCGAGCCAATGCTACGCCGTGCTGACCGGATGGGCATGACTACCAGCCAGATGGAAATCCCTATGCAGCGCGTACCCTTGAATGTTGCCGTCACAGTGGCGGCATTGCGCCATCAGGATGAACGGGCGGGGTACGTGATTGTTCTAGAGGACCTTTCCGACCTGCTGAAGGCACAGAAGCAGGCGGCGTGGCGCGAAGTGGCGCGGCGTGTCGCACATGAGATCAAGAATCCGCTGACCCCGATCGCGCTCTCTGCCGAGCGCATCCAAAAGCACCTGGAACGCACTCCGGCCGCGGATAAGGCGTCCCTCGAAATCGTTCACTCTTGCGCGGTGACGATTGCGGGAGCGGTGGAAACGGTTCGCCGGTTGGTGGATGAATTTTCCTCTCTGGCGCGCTTTCCTGCTTCGCATCCCGCGCCGGCTGACATTAATGCAGTCATTGAGGATGCGCTTTCCATGTTTAATGGCCGGTTGGAGCAAATCCGCGTTCACAAATCGTTCGCTCCCGGGCTACCGAAGGTTATGGCTGACTCGGAGGCAATGAAGCGGGCCGTGGCCAACCTGGTGGATAATGCCGCCGATGCCATGCAGGATTCCTTGGTGCGGGAAATTCAAATCTCAACTTCACTGGTCGGCAACCGCGACGCGGTCGAAATTACAGTGGCGGACACGGGTCACGGGGTGACGCGTGAACTGAAGGAAAAACTCTTCCTGCCCTATTTTTCCACGCGGAAGCGCGGCACCGGACTTGGCCTCGCAATTGTCAGCCGGGTGATTGAGGAGCATCACGGCTCAATCCGAGTGGAAGAAAACCACCCGGTAGGAACACGATTTATTCTGGAACTCCCCGTTGTCCCGGAATCAGCGTTGGCGAGCGCTAAACCTCAGCATGCATAAAATCCTGATCGTTGATGATGAAAGCGGTATTCGCGAGTCGCTCGGCGGAGTGCTGGCGGACGAAGGCTACGAAACCGCTTCGGTGGAGAGCGGAGAGGAATGCCTGAAAATGCTGCGCGGGCAACGCTCATCGTTCGAGGTCGTGCTTCTCGATGTCTGGCTCCCGGGCCTCGATGGGCTGGAAACGCTGGAGAGAATTCGCGACCTTGATAGTCCTCCGGAAGTGATCATGATTTCGGGGCATGGGACGATCGAAACAGCGGTGCGCGCGACCAAGCTCGGGGCGTACGACTTCCTGGAGAAGCCACTTTCTATCGACAAGACGTTAATCGTGGTCAAGAATGCGATCCGGTCGCTGAAACTGAGACACGAGAATGTAGACCTGAAGAAACAGCTTCAAGCGAAAAGCGTAATTGTTGGTGACAGTATTCCCATGAAGGCACTGCGCCAGCAGATTGGGCTCATGGCACCGACGAACGGCCGGGTTCTGATCTACGGCGAGTCGGGAACGGGAAAAGAGCTGGTGGCACATGCGATTCACGCCCAGAGTCTGCGCAAGGATGAAACTTTTGTCGAAGTAAACTGCGCAGCAATTCCAGAGGATCTCATCGAAAGTGAACTTTTCGGCCACTACAAAGGCTCGTTCCCCGGAGCAACCACTAATAAGGAGGGTAAATTTCAGAAGGCGAGCGGAGGAACACTGTTCCTGGACGAAGTGGGCGACATGAGCCTGAAGACGCAGGCGAAAGTATTGCGGACCCTGGAAGAGCAGCGTGTTGCCCCGTTGGGCGGCGATGAAACCATCGCGGTCGATGCGCGGATTATCGCTTCGACCAACAAAGATCTAGAAGAGGAGATATCGAAGGGAAATTTCCGCGAAGACTTGTTTTACCGGCTGAACGTGATTCCGTTTTTTGTGCCTCCATTGCGCGACCGCAAGGAGGACATCCCTCTTTTCGCAAAGCATTTCCTGAAGGAGCTGGCGGCAATCTATGGGCGGCGTCCTCGCGAGATTACGGACGACGCCATCGAGGGACTGATGCGCTATTCTTGGCCGGGAAACGTGCGGGAGTTGAGGAATGTAATCGAGCGCATCGTGATCATGAATCCTATGACCACACGATTTGACCGAAAGCACCTGCCGCCCCTGGTGCATCGCGATGGCCATCGGAGAGAGGTACGTGGCGAGTTCTCGAGCCTGCACGAAGCGCGGGATGCCTATGAGCGCGACTTCATTCTCAAGAAGCTCGACGAAAATCACGGGAATGTAACCCGCGCCGCCGAAGTACTGGGCCTTGAACGCAGCCATCTCTACCGGAAGATGAGAGCATTAGGAATCGCTGCGAAGGATTGAGTTGAAGGTCGAACGATTGGCTAGCGTTTCACCATGTGAATTTCAGTGCCGTTCTTCCTGAATTCCACTTTATCCATCAGCTGGTTAATCAGAAAAATGCCCCGGCCGTGATTGGAATAGACGTTTTCTCCGACTGTGCATCCGGGAATCGATTCCGGATCGAAACCTGTGCCGGGGTCGCGCACCACGATCAGGATGCTGTGCTCTTCATCGCTGCTCACCACGCATTCCACGGTTTTGGTTGGGTCTTCTTTGGCTCCGTGAATCACAGCATTGGCTAAGGCTTCCTGCAGCGACAGTTCGATCGCGTCTTCTTTTCCGTTAATGCCATCCATTTGGCGGACGACATCCATCACTTCCTGGACGACCGGATCGACTGCCCGGCGGTCGGCGGCAAGCGTCACACGCAAAATCAAACGCAGCTTTTCCGGATCGAAATCCTTCTCTGGGAGAGATGGCTGGGAAGAATCCTCAAGTGGCATGTTTAGGGCTCGTGGCCTCGACAGAACGCCAGTGTACTTGATTCTAACGTCGAACTCGACAGGCGACAATGTGTCCTACTGGCCGGCACCGGTGAGGTGTTCCAATTGCCGCCGCCAGTCGAGTTCTTCCACAAAGTTCCGGGATTGCCGCCAATTGGGCTGTACCTTCACGAAAAGCTCAATAAAGACCTTCGTACCGAGCATTTTCTCGATCTGCAGGCGGGCCGAAGTGCCGATTCGTTTCAGCATCTCCCCTTTCTTTCCGATCAGGATGCCTTTTTGGCCTTCGCGTTCGCAGTAGATCGTAGCTGCGATCCGCGTAAGTTTGGGCGTCTCGTCGAAGCTGTCCACGATAACCGTGGTCGCATAGGGGATCTCTTCCGAAGTCTCAATCAGCACGCGCTCGCGAATGATCTCAGCGGCCATGAACCGGGCAGGTTGGTCCGTAATCTGATCCTCCGGGAAATAGGGAGGCGCCGCCGGCAACGCCATCGCAATTTGTTTAAGAAGAATATCGAGGCCGTCGTGTCTTAGCGCGGAGATCGGGACAATCTCATGAAACTGATGTAGATTCTTGTACTGCTCTATCAAAGGCAGCAGCTTGTCTTTGCCTTTCAGCAAATCGATTTTGTTGAGGACGAGGAAAACCTTTGCTTTCGAATCTTTAAGCATTCGCAGTGCGAATTCGTCGCGCACGTCCGGCTTCTGCGGCGCATCGATCAGAAGCAGAACCGCGTCGCAGCCTTCGAGCGCTTCGCGAATCTCAACCAGCATTTTTCGACCCAGGGAGCTATCTGGCTTGTGAACACCGGGGGTGTCGATCAAAATAATTTGCGCGGGATCCTGAGCTTTGGCTTTCGGAAGGTTCGCAATACCCAGAATGCGGTTGCGGGTGGTTTGAGGTTTGGGTGAGATGATCGCCAGCTTTTCGCCGACGAGCGCATTCAGCAGCGTCGATTTGCCGGCGTTCGGACGGCCAAGAATGCAGACGAAACCAGAGCGGGAGGGCATAGTTCGGGTAGCGGATTTCGGAGTTCAGGCCTGCATAGGCAGTTTCCCCCCAGCGATCCGCGATCGCCATAAGACGCGGCGCCAATTCGACTATATCAGTTTGAGCTGCTGCGGCTGCAGAACCGTGATCCGCACTCGCTCGACTCTGCGGTTGGTAGATTCGAGAACTTCGAAACGAAGGCCGTCGTCATTCACAATTTCACCCTGCCGCGGAATGTGCCCCGCAAGTTCGCTTACCAGGCCTGCAACCGTGGCCGATTCTCGCCCTTCCGGCCTGGTGCCGAACAATTCCGCCAGGCGGTCGACATCGGTGCCGCCGGAAACGACGTACGACTGGTCGTTTTCCCTCACAATTTCCGGCTTGTCGTGCTCGTCGCGGATCTCGCCGACGATTTCCTCCACCAGATCTTCGATGGTGACCAGTCCTGCCACGCCGCCATATTCATCCACCACAATCGCCATGCGTATGTTGTTTTTCTGCATCTCGCGCAGCAGATCGCTGCCCAGCTTACTCTCCGGCACAAAATATACGTCGCGACGCATCAACGTATCGAGCGTGCGGGTGGGAGCTTCGCTGTCGGGGACCTGCAACACATCCTGCGCGTAAACGATGCCTTTGATGTTGTGAATGGAGCCTTCATACACGGGCACGCGAGAGAAGTGCTTTTCGCGGAGCATCTGAATGAATCGTTCTACCGTTGTATCAACAGGAACGGCAAACATATCCGGGCGCGGCTTCAT
>JASHTD010000534.1 GCA_030040725.1 Candidatus Sulfotelmatobacter sp.
GTCGAGTTCGAACACCGTGTCGGCGAACTCGCCCTGCGAAAGCCCTTGTGCCTTCTGGATCTGGTGATTTCCGAGGATCGCACGAAGGCTGAATTGCTTTTGCGTGAAGTCATTGAGTCTGGACGAGACGGCCTGCAGCTTTCCGTTCATTTGGCGGGTCGCGGGCGAGAAGCTTCGAACTGGATAGCATGGCATCAGACCGGCGCTTGTGGAGAAAAGGGGGCGGCATTGATTCTTGCTCAGGCCGCAACAAACCGCGGCGAATCCGGGGTCTGCCCCGAAGATCTCTTCCAGGCCCAGCGATGGGAGGCCATCGGCCGGCTAACGGGAGGCGTGGCCCACGACTTCAATAACCTGCTAACCGGAGTCGTGCTTTATTGCGATTTGCTACTCTCCGCGCTCGATGCGCGCGATCTGCGGCGCCGATATGCCGAAGAAATTCGCTCGGCGATTATTCCCGCCAGCGCTCTCGTTCGGCAGTTGCTGGTCTTTGCGCGCCCCCAACAGGTCGATCCTTATCCGGTAAGCGTCAACGAAATTGCAGAAAACATGCGTGACCTTCTGATTCGCCTGTTGGGAGAGAACATCAACCTGGAATTGTCCCTCGACCCGCGGCTGTGCCCGGTCAAGATCTCCCGCTCTCAGGCGCAGCAGGTTTTGTTGAATCTGGTGCTGAATGCGCGCGATGCCTTACCCGAAGGAGGGTGCATTCGCATCGAGACCAGCAATGCTGTCTTCCAGCCTGTTGATAGCCGACCGTTTAAGCTCGGGAATAAGCTCGGGAACCCCTGCCTGCCCTGTGTTCTGCTAAGCGTAGCCGATAACGGCCGCGGCATGGATGGTGAAACTCGCCGCCGCCTCTTCGAACCATTCTTTACGACGAAAGCCGAGAAGGGTACGGGGCTAGGCCTGACCACCGTCCAGAGCATCGTTACCAGTCACCGCGGACTGATTCATTTCGAAAGCCAACCCGGCATCGGTACTTGCGCCATGATTCTGTTGCCGCGAGCTGAATGCGCTGAAATACATCCATCCGCTGCGCAGCGCGTTGGCGCGCAGATTGTACCGGAAATACCATCTCAAGATTTTAAAAAGGACCCACTCTTATGACCTCAGCAGGCATCGCCGCAGTGTCTTCCAACCTGGTCGGCCCTCAGATGATGGCCGCTAATTTTCTGAATCTCCTCATCGTGGATGACGAGCGCTCGATTCGCGATGCTTGCCGCGAAGTCGCCCTGTCGCTTGGCTTTATGGCACACGTGGCAGATTCGGCTGAGCATGCGTATCGGCTGCTGCAAGCCCAAAATATTGACGTGATTCTGCTCGACCTGCGACTGCCCGGCGCCAGCGGGCTTGAGGCGCTGCGGCAAATCAAAAGCCAGCGGCCGGAGGCTCTGGTCATCGTTGTGACCGGCTGCGGAACCGTCCAGTCTGCCGTTCAAGCGATGAAGAACGGCGCTTACGAATACATGACCAAGCCCTTCAGTATCGACGAACTGAAGCTCTTGCTGGAGCGGGTTTCGAATCATCTGAAGCTGAAAACCGAGAACCGCATGTTGCGCGAGAAGCTCAAGTCCAAGCAGGGATTCGGTGGCATCATCGGCCGCGCTCCGGAGATGGAAAAGCTTTACCGGATCATCTCCAAGGCTGCCAGTAGCTCCCATCCCGTCCTCATACTTGGCGAAAGCGGCACCGGCAAGGAGATGGTGGCGCGCTCGATTCATTATTCCGGAACCTTCCACGACAAGCCTTTTATTCCGGTCGACTGCGGCTCTCTTGTGCCTACGCTGATTGAGAGTGAGCTTTTCGGCTACGTCAAGGGAGCCTTCACTGGCGCAAACCAGGCAAAGGATGGATTGCTCGCCATCGCGGAAGGAGGCACGATTTTTCTGGACGAAGTAGGTGAGCTTCCTATTGATCTACAGGCAAAACTTCTCCGCGCCATTCAAGAGAAAGAGATTCGTCCGGTGGGCAGTACGCGCCGCGTTCCCATCAACGTCCGCATTCTGGCTGCAACCAATCGCCAGTTGGAACAGGCGGTCACCGAAGGCGCGTTTCGCCGTGATCTTTATTTCCGCCTCAACGTACTGAGCCTGCGCATTCCTCCGTTGCGTGAGCGACGGGAAGACATTCCGCTGCTGATTGCGCACTTCGTGGAGCGCTGCTCGCGGGCCTCCGGCCAGGCGAAAACCCTCAGCGATGATGCCCTCAAGGTCATGCTCGCCTTTGACTGGCCCGGTAACGTTCGCGAGCTGGAAAATTGCCTTGAGCGTACCTTCGCCTTTACCAGTGGGCCCCTCGTTCAGGTGAGCGATCTGCCGCCCGCAATCGCCAGCACCCACGTGGGGGCTGCCGGCAACGGCAACGGGAGCGGAAACGGAAACGGCCGGAGAATCGTCACTATGGCCGAACTGGAACGGCAAACTATCTTGAATGCCATCGCAGAGCTCAACGGCGACAAGCTGCAAGCGGCCCGCCTACTGGGAATCGGCAAAACGACTCTGTATCGCAAATTGAAAGACTACGCGGCACAGTCTTAGCGACCATGGGTATCTGTGAGGTGCTCCTTTTGCAGATGCAAGTGGAGGTCTCGTCCATTTCGTCCCGTTATGAAGCGAATCCCGGTTGCGCGGGTTTCGCAACGGGAACGGCGACGTAGGCGAATTAGCAAAACTTCCTTGTTATGAATGCCGACGGGTCTGGCCGATCGCGTGCTACTAGAGGAGCATGATTCTTCTCATCACACCCTTAACTCGCGGCCAAGAGTGTGCCGGCTACCTGAAAGACTCCACCGGGCAAGAAACCCACTGGGCTGAGAATATCCAGCAAGCGCTTGGCCGGTTGCGTGAACAAACTTATTCGGTTGTCGTGCTTGATCAATTCCTACTGGAAAACGAACCCGGCGAGAGCGACCACCTGCTCGATCTTCTGGGAACTGCCTTCCCGATCTATGTGAATCTTGGGGTGAGTGGCATGCCACGCTTGCTGCGCGAAGTGCGTTCGGCGCTGCATCGTCGAAAGCGCGAAGAAGCCCAGGCCCGCCGCTCAGTGGAACAGCAGATCCATAGCGAAATGTTCGAATCCCTTACCACCATGCTGCTTTCGTGCGAGTTGGCGATGGCTGTGCCCGGCGTGCCTCCCCCCGTCGCCGAAAAGATCCGGCTGATCGATAATCTGGCTCGGGGTATGCGAGTCAAGTTAGGAGCGGAGTGACCCATCATCGAAATCCACCGGGCCGCGCCCTTGTGGTAGCGGTACCAGCTGGTGATCAATCTCTACGGAACCACGATGTCGAAAAATACTCGACCTTCCGGCCTCATTCGCACTAGAATAAGCGGGCAACACGATGCCGGATTGCGCGCCTCCCGCGCCTTCCGGCATTCTTGCCCGGAGGTTCTGTGCACGTTCTGGTCACTGCCGATACCATGTCCGGCTCGTGGACTTATACCCGCGAACTGGTTACAGGGTTGGTCACGCGGGGCGTCCGGGTCACCCTGGTAAGCTTCGGCGAAATTCCACTACCCGAAGAGACTGCATGGATGGACCTGCTTCACGGCCTGGAATATCGGCCGACGGCTTTTCGCCTGGAATGGATGGATGAAGCTCAGCAGGACCTTGTCGAATCGTCGCAATTCCTCACCAGCCTGGTTCGAGAACTGCGGCCTGACGTGCTTCACCTTCACCAGTTTTGCCACGGCAATTTGGCGGTCAACACGCCGCGGATCGTGATGGCGCACGGCGACATTATCAGCTGGACCCATGCGGTTCAAGGTTGCGCGCCGCGAGTTACCAGGTGGCTCGAGTGGTATCGCGAAACGGTCATTCGAGGGATTGCGCGGGCTGATGCCGTGGTTGCGCCCTCAGCCTGGATGCTCGAAACGATTTGCTCGAATTACGTTGCCCCGCAACGCGAAGTCGTCATCTATCCCGGGCGCAATCCGATTTTCTTTAATCCCTACGTCAGCAAAGAAGATTCCGTATTATCGGTGGGCCGGCTGCTCGACGCGGGCAGGCAGGTTTTCCTGCTCACGCAATACTCGATTCCATTCTCCATCTGCATTGTGGGCGCCGATCAGACTATCCCACAGCCGCATGTTCCGATTCGCGCCGATGTGAAAGTGGCCACCGAGCAGAACTGTGTGGCCATTCGCGGCCCGCAGACTGAGCCTCAGTTGCGTGCGCTTTACAGCCGTGCTGCCGTCTATGCCGCAACGGCGCGCTATGAACCGCTGGGCATGTCGGCGCTGGACGCGGCTTTTTCCCGCTGCGCCATTGTCGCTAACGATATACCCAGTTTCCGCGAAGTCTGGGGCGATACTGCCCTTTATTTCCGCACCAACGATGGCCGTAGTCTCGCCGAAATCCTGCGCCGCCTTGATTCCGACCGTGCCCTGCGCCAGGCGTACTCCGATCGCGCCTACGCTCGGGCCCGCGAGCGCTTCACGGCCAAACGCATGATCGACGAGTATGTAGATCTCTATCGTGGCCTCGTCTCGGCACGCTCCATTGCCGCCTAAGCATTTGAGATAGGCAAATCAGTTCTCCCTCCGCGACACGCTGCCCTGCCGGATGGTATCTTTTATCCTTACTAAAATCCCACAAGGTTGGAGGAATTAAACGATGGCTCAAGTGAAGATTACTGTCCGCCCGAATGGTCCATTCCGCGTGGAAGCGCCCGAAGGTTCGGTCGAACTGGTCGATGCGAACGGTACCCCGTACGATTTGACCGGCAAGGTGGCGTTCTCGCTCTGCCGCTGCGGGGGCTCGGTAAACAAGCCTTTCTGCGACGGCACTCACAGCAAGATCGGATTTCAGGGCGCCGAGCTAGCCGTAAAGAAAGCTGAGGGCCAAGCCTAAGCAAACCGTCCTGGAGCCGCAGCTCGCCTCTCGCACCGAATCCAATCATGAGCGACTTCACTGATCGCGAACTGGGAATGCACCGCAAAATCACGCGTCGTGATTTTCTCAACGGCGTAGCGGTCGGTGCGGCAGCTACCTTGATGCCCTGGCAATTATTCGCGCAAGGCGAAACCCTTCCCCAGAACTCGCCCAATTATTACCCTCCTGCGCTCACCGGATTGCGCGGCAGCCATCCTGGTTCATTCGAATCGGCTCACTCGTTGCGCGATGGCACATTCTGGGAAACGGCTGGTACGCCGCAGGATACCGGCGAGAAATTTGACCT
>JASHTD010000535.1 GCA_030040725.1 Candidatus Sulfotelmatobacter sp.
GCAAACCCTGCCGCATCGTGCTTGCCGTAGCCAGGCAGGGTTCGGTGTGATAGCCGAGCATGCGCTCGATGGCGTACAGGGCGGTATGATCGACCGCTCCATTGAAGGCGACGAGCAAAGTGCGGCTCGATTCGACGAGTTCCACCGGGATCATCTGAAAAGAATCGAGCAGTGGCAGAGGGATGGCAGGGCAATGATCGGCGAACAGGTTGGCGGTTTCGGAGCGCAGGAGCGGACATCCCCATTGGCAGGCGAGAGCGGCGGTGACGTCGAGTTCGGTGGCGAAGCCGAGCTGCTGCAACCATTCTCCGATTCTTCCGCTGCCCGCGTTGTGTTGCGCCGCCAGAGCGGCGCGCAACTGTTCGGCAGAAAGTTGCTGGCGCGAAAGCAGCAGCAAGCCGAGCGGGATGCGGTGGGAAGCGATGGCCGCGCGCTGCGGGGCGGGACGGTTCTCCGCAAGAATCTCGAGGACGGCCTGTCGCAAACAGTCGGTTCCGCAATATCGCCGGCCGTGCAAGCGCACACCGGAAGAGCGGCGATGCATGCGCTGCCAGCGGCTCCGCAGGCGCACAGAATCGCAGCCTCCGCAGACCGGAGCTGCCTTTCGCCATACGTCGTGCCAGGCATCATTCAAGGATTGGAGCGGGCGGCTTATGTGCATCGGCGGTTCTCTTCTTTAAGGATTTGCGGGGGTGGATATTTCTGTGACCCGCAAGCCATAATTGATGTAGACATCCACCACATTTGTGGTGGTATCGAAGGTCAGGTTCCACACGTGCTCGATGATCATGGCGCGCGAAACCTGGCGCCCGGCATTACGCATCAGGTATTCCAGTAAGGAAAACTCTTTCGACGTTAGATCAATCCGCCGACCGGCGCGCTCCGCGCGATGTTCGACGCGGTCGAGCTTCAAATCCTCGACTACCAATACCGAGCCCGAGGGCAGATGGCTGCGCCGCAGCAGCGCCCGGATACGTGCCGAAAGCTCGTTGAATGAGAACGGCTTGGGAAGATAATCGTCGGCGCCGGTGTCCAGGCACTGCACCCGGTCTTCGACCCGGCTTCTCTGGGTGAGCACCAGCACTGGCAGGCTGGGCCGTTTCAGCCGCAGGTGGCGCAGCACGCTCACGCCGTCGAGCTTCGGCAGGTTCAAGTCGAGAATCACCAGCTCGTAGTCGAACTCGCTGCCCATGGCGCGAGCCTGTTCTCCATCCTCGACCACGTCGACCGTATAATGCTCGCCTTGCAAGCCCTGGCGGATAAATCCAGCCAGGGCCGCGTCGTCTTCAGCAATCAGAATCCTCATAAGCTGCCCTTAATTACATTGCGATTCTAGTTAGAAAATGCTGAAATGCAGCCGAAACTGCGGCTACACCAAAGTCTGTGCTTCCAGAAATGGGGAGCGATTTCAGAAAAGGAAAACCGGCAGAAGGCTTTTCCCCGCCGAACCCGCGACGGCAATTACCGTTCGGGGTCGTTATCCGGATAATCTGAAAAGAACCGTAAATTTCCTGGAAGGCGCTACCTTTGCAAGCCACGTTCAAGGCTGGAACCCGATGAAAGCGCTGCTAATGCCAGGCATTTTTCTACTGCTGGTAGCCGTGCTGCTGCATAGCGGATGGTTTCTGCCCGGAGCTGCGCTGGCGCTCTATGCGTTCTGGGCCGCGACTATGGCGGGCGTTCTGCTTTCGTGGCGATTTCATTCCAGCCGAATTTTCTGGTGTCTCGTGGTTGTATGTCTTGCCGAGCAGCTTATGTCGCACTTCGCCGCGGGAACGGCGGCGAAAACCGCGGCTACGGCCCTGTTGTGCGCGGGCGTACTCGTGCCTCTCGATCTGGTGATTTTTTCGTTCCCGCAAGAAAAAGGATTCACCTTCGCGAGCCTCTCGCCGGCCGCTTTGTTTCTATTCATCCAGTCGGTAATTGTCGCGGTGATTTGCCGGCCTGAGCCATTAGCGGTTGCTCATAAACTTTCGCATCATGTTCGCGCCACGGCGCCTCTGCCGCTGGCTGTACAACTCTGTTTTTCGGCGGGCGCAATAATTTTTTTGATCCGCTATGTTTTGTTTCGCAAGCCGGTAGAAAGCGGCTTGTTATGGTCGCTGGCGGCCACTTTTCTGGCGCTGCGTTTCGCAGGCGACGGATGGATTGCGACCGCTTATTTCGCCACGGCTGCCATTATTCTGGCGAGCGCGGTTGTCGAAACTTCGTACTTGCTGGCGTATCACGACGAATTAACCGCTCTGCCCTCGCGGCGCGCCTTCAACGACGCTCTGCTTCGCCTGACTCCACCCTATTCGATTGCCATGGTGGACATCGATCATTTCAAGCGCTGCAACGATACCTATGGCCATGACACCGGAGATCAGGTTTTGCGTCTGGTTGCCTCGAAGCTGGCGCGAGTGGCGGGAGGCGGGCAACCTTACCGCTGCGGCGGAGAAGAATTTGCAATCTTGTTTTCCGGCAAGACGACGCAGGACGTGCTTGAGCATCTGGAGGAGCTTCGCTGCGAGGTTGAAGCCGGCAGGCTTCGCCTGCGCGGGCAGGATCGGCGCCAGCAGCCGCGCGGTCCCGATCGCCGCAATCAGCGAAAAGCAGGGCGCGGGCGCACCGGCCACGCGATCCGGCAGCTCACCCAGAGCCAGGCGCCTTCGGAAATTTCGGTAACTGTAAGCATCGGCGTGGCGACGTCAAAACTGGAAAAAGCCTCGCCGGAGGAGATTGTCCAGGCTGCGGACAAAGCCCTGTATCGCGCAAAAGCCGCAGGGCGCAATCGCATCGAAACAGCTGTTTCTTCCCGGCGGCGCATTCGAGCTACTGCGGGCATCGCCTGATCTGCTACTGGAAGT
This sequence comes from Candidatus Sulfotelmatobacter sp., assembly GCA_030040725.1. Lineage (GTDB taxonomy): Bacteria > Acidobacteriota > Terriglobia > Terriglobales > Acidobacteriaceae > Sulfotelmatobacter. The sequence continues at coordinate 2,850 of JASHTD010000535.1, forward strand.
CCGAACGAATCCTTCTATAAACCACGTAAGCCAAATTCCAGCCATAGAACGTGCGGCCCGGAGCGTCACTGGCTCTGCAATGCTGTGACGTCCGGGCCACTACGTTTTCGCAAGCACCACAGGCCGTGCGGTCAACCTGCGGTCGATGGGGGAACCGAATCTTTCCGGCCGCTGCCAGAGCACGCCGGACACTTCAACCGGATAAAGGCGACGCCCTCGGACCTTCCACTGATGTCCACGGACTGTGCAATGTATCCGTTTCCGCCGCAGCGCGGGCAGCTTTTCGGATCCACTCCTCCCCCTCAATTAATGAGAAGTTTTTCACTAAATTGGAAACATGACGCTGAAAAATAAATTTTGTTACGAAATACGAACAAAGTCGCGGACCACTGGGCTGCTCTGCTCGGCCAGCGATGGACGAATCGATGCGGACGTGATTCGCAGGAAGTCGGGAGCTTTACATTTGTTTACTTGCCGAGTTCGCCGATAAAGACTCCGTAAGGCGGGAGAGACACTTCTCCGCCATGAGCGGCGGAACCGCCCGTCGAGATCAGCTTTTTGGCCGAGATGAAGCCGTGTGGTTGTAGTTCGAGTGAGATCTTCTGGCGAGTTTTCGCCATATTCAACGCGACAACCACTCCGTGGTTTCGGTACAACCGCAGATACGACAGCACGTTTGGATTATCTTCATTGATCGGTGTGTAGTTCCCGTAGAGCAGCGCCGGGTTTGTGCGCCTCAGCCGCAGCACGCGCTTGTAGAATTCCAGCACCGAATCCGGATCTTTCGATTCCGCCGCCACGTTGTGGGTTTCATAAGTGGGAGGAACCGGAAGCCACGGCTTGCCGGTGGTAAATCCGGCATTTGCGCTATCGTCCCACTGCATCGGAGTGCGCTCGCCGTCGCGTCCCTTTTCTTTGGGCCATCCGGTTCGGCCAATAGGATCCTTCACATCTTCTTTTCGCGTGGGCGGAGTAGTCTTCATCCCGATTTCTTCGCCGTAATACATGATGGGAGTTCCGCGCAGGGTGAGGTAGAGTGCAGCCATCAACTTGGCGATCTGATCGTTATGTTGGCCGTCGCCGTAGCGATCATAGGAGCGCACGATATCGTGATTGCTGATCACAAACGTCGGCCATCCGGAAGCGGCATTGACTTCGGCGATCTGCTTGCGGAATTCCGCCGGAGAAAGCTTGTTGACCATGGTGAAAAGAAAATCCATGGGCAATTGCAGTTCGTTGTTGCCCTTGCCGTAATACTGGTTGAGTTCGGCCACGTCAGCCGTCCAGGTCTCGCCGATCAGCACAGCATCGTATCCATCGGCAATCTTGCGCAGTCCGCGAAGAACCTGGTGAACCTCGGGCAACTTGGTGTTGAATTTGTCTTGCTCAATCGGATCGCCGAAGGCGTTCTTACCCGGCCGCAGAATGGGATTGTCGGTCAGATTCGGGTCTTCGAATAGCGTGTCGACGGCATCCAGCCGAAAGCCGGAAACGCCGCGCTTATACCAGAACCTTGTGACATCGAACATGGCGTCTTTGACCGCCGGGTTGCGCCAGTTCAGATCGGGTTGCTGGGCGTAGAAATAGTGATAGTAATACTGGTTCGTGGTGGGATCGAACTTCCACGCCGATCCTCCAAAGATAGAAACCCAATTATTCGGCGGTTGGCGACCTTTACCATCCCGCCAGATATACCAGTCGCGATGCGCCGAGGTGCGCGACGATTTGGAATCGAGAAACCACGGGTGCTGATCGGAGGTGTGATTGACTACAAAATCAAGAATGATGCGGATGTTTCGTTTCTTGGCTTCGCGGGCGAGTTCGTCGAAGTCGGCGAGCGTGCCGTACATGGGGTCGATGTTTTCGTAGTCGGAAACGTCGTAGCCGAAATCAACCTGTGGCGAAGGAAAACACGGAGTGATCCAGATCGCATCCACTCCCAGATCTTTCAAGTAGTCGAGCTTCGAAGTGATTCCGTTCAGATCGCCCACGCCATCGCCGTTACTGTCGGCGAAGCTGCGCGGATAAATCTCATAGAAGACGGCGTGCTTCCACCAGTCGCGGTCTTCAACGGCTGCTGCAGGAGGTGATTTTTGCGCGAAAGCACTCATGGCTGCAACAGAAACGGCAATCAAGAACACAGACAAAACGGTCCCCTTCATTGCAGACAACCTCCGTGTTACTCAGGCAGGCTTTAGACAGGCCGAATCCGCAACTTCGAGATTGCGCTCTTTTATTCTGGATCGTCAACTGCGTAGAGAGCGTCATGAGACAGGCGATGCCAAAGTGTCGAAGCTTGCAATGAAGGAGCCGCTGATGTAAGAAGTATGGCGAATTCTGGCACGCTGAACTCGCACGGCCCGCCATGAGTTGCCATAACGCATAATGTGTCAGCCTGATGGAGTTTCTCTCGATCTCTCCGGCGAAATGACAAACCGCCAATACACGATTGTAGGGCTCGGCGAGTTGCTGTGGGACCTGTTTCCCGCGGGCAAGCAGCTTGGCGGAGCGCCTGCAAATTTTGCCTACATCACGAACTTATTAGGCGATACGGGATTTCCGGCGAGCCGGATTGGCAACGACTCGCTGGGAAATGAAGCGATCGAAAGACTGCGGCATCTGGGATTGAGTTCCGAGTTTGTACAGCAGGATGAAGATCATCCCACGGGCACGGTGCGCGTCGATCTGGACCCGGCCGGCCAGCCGAAGTTTGAGATTCTCGAACCCGTGGCGTGGGACTTTCTCGAGTGGAGCGAATCCTGGCGGAATCTGGCGGCACAAGCCGACGCAGTTTGTTTCGGATCGCTGGCGCAGCGTTCGCCCGCCAGCCGCGCCACCGTGATGAGTTTTCTTGCGGCAACGCGCGCCGACGCCGTGCGCGTGTTCGACGTCAACCTACGGCAGAACTTTTACTCGAAGGCAGTGATCGAGCAATCGATGAACCTGGCGACCATCGTCAAGCTGAATCACGAGGAGCTGCCGAAGATCATGCACCTGTTCGAGATGAAAAATGACGAGCCACAAGATTCGGCACGGAGATTGTTGTCGGCTTTTGATCTCAAGCTGGTTTGCGTTACTCGTGGAACCGGCGGCAGCCTGCTGGTTTCGACTGAAGAATGCAGTCAGCATCCCGGGTTCAAAGTGAAAGTGGCTGATACCGTTGGCGCTGGAGACGCCTTTACAGCGGCTTTGGTTAACGGCTACGTTCGCGGGGAAGCGCTGGCAGAGATCAATGAAAATGCGAACCGGGTCGGCGCATGGATCGCGAGTCAATCCGGAGGCATGCCCACGCCTGTCCACCGAGGATTGCAGTCAGCGCTGCGTGCCATCGGCTAGGTGCGGACAGCGTCAGTTCGCCTTCGACGGCGTTGCGGCCTGGTCTCGGTTCCTTTCCAGACGTTCTCTCATGTTCTTCGGCAAACCGTGCAGTAGCTCAACGAATGCGGAGTTCGTCCAGCCGAAGCCCACCACGTTCATGGGATAGCCAAGCTGAGTGTTGGTCTCTGAAGAGCGTGTGACCACGTTGTATTTTTCGCGGATGGTTCCATCGCGCCGGAAGTTCTCGGCCACCATGGAGAGGAACTCATACGAAACGCGATCGGCATCGGAATTGAATCCATAGCGCCGCAAGCCTTCGACGGCGAGCATCTGAATATTTCCCCAACCGTAAGGCAAATCCCACTGCGCGCCGGAGTCGTCGGTGCTCATGGTCAGGCCGCCCGGTTTTTCGAAGACCGAAATGTTCTTCTCGACTGCTTCTGCTTGCTGTCGCGTGGCCAGCCCAGCCCACAAGGGATAAAAGGCGGTTGCGTAGCGATAGGACGATCGCTTGCCGGTCCGCAAATCGAAATCAAAGAAAAGACCTGCACTTTCATCCCAAAGATATTTGTCGATCAGCTCCTTTCGCGTCTCGGCGCGTTTGCTCCACTTTTCCGCATCGGCGGAATGTCCCAACCAGCGGCTGATCAGCTCCAGATCTTTTTCGTTCTTGTACAGCAAACTGTTAAGGCACACGGGCCCGAAATGCTGCGTCGCCGCACCGAAGGGTGCAAAGCGAAAGCTGACATCGAATCCCGACTCGCGCATCGAGCGATCGCCTCTGTAGTAATCGGAACTCAAGGTGAATTCCCGTCGCTGATCGCACGCGGGATTTCCGGCCGATGATGATTTATCGCAGACTTGCAGCGTGTAGGTTTTTCCAACGGTCGGCTCCGCGATGCTAGGCAGGATCTGCAAGATGTAATCGTCGGCTTGCCCAGGATGGAAAAAGAAATACGTTGCGACCTTGCGATAGGTGCCGGCTTCGTCCTGCGCCGCCTCCGGCGGTGGACCCTCGCCAAAATCGTAGTAACGGGACAGGCCAGTATTCCCGGCAAGATGCGGATCGCGGTTCCACATCTCATAGTACTTTTCCAGGTCGGCATACGCTCTGGCCAGCCACGCCGGATCGGCGCGCCCTGATTTTTGCAGCGCCTGGTAAACCTCAACAAACATCGAGCTAACGAACGGAGGTTGCGACCGCGTCAAGTAATAGGTCCGGTTGGCATTGAGCATCGCGCCGTAGTTTTCGATTTCAAAAAGAAAGTTGTCGACCATATCCTTCGCCAGATTGATTCGACCCGCGCGCAGCAATCCACGAATGATGAAATAGCTGTCCCAGCCGTACATTTCGTTGAAGCGGCCGCCGGGAACGACGTATTTATTCGGCAGGTAAAGAAGGCCATCGGGGTGAATCCTGCTGGTGTCGATTTCGCCGAGTTGATGGATCGCAATCGGCAAATGCTTCACCTGCACGTTGCATCGTCGCGCAAGTTCTTCAACGGCCTCTGGTTCCTGCATGCCGGCCGGCAAATACAAAACCGGAGCGACTTTCATTTTCGGATCGGCGACGCTCTTGCAATCGGTCATTGATCGCGTAAGCGTGTCCCACGCGATCGAGATGTAAGAAAGAATCGGCTGCAGACCTTGGGCATCAAACTGCGCTGTTTGTTTTGGAACTGAGTTCTGCGCGGAAAGAACGCCGACTCCGGCCGCGAATACAGCCGCTATAAGAAGGTGCCCGAAAAAACGGCGAACCAGGTTGGGCAAGAAACTGCACATGTTTTGGTTTATTCTCTCCTGTCTGGCTGTTCAACGTCAGGGGGCTCGCGTGAAAATATTCCAGGCCGTTCTTCGTCTTTGTCTGTGCCTTTCATTTTTGCCATTCGTCGCATCTGCACCCGCTCAGCAGGTTCCCGAAAAAACTTATCAGGATCTGCACTGGCGAATGATTGGACCATTTCGCGGTGGGCGCACGCGCGCCGCGACTGGCGTGCCGAGCCAGCCGAATGTTTATTATGTCGGCCAGGTCAATGGTGGAGTGTGGAAGTCCGACGACTACGGCCGCACCTGGAATCCGATATTCGACCACGAGCCGACGCAATCGATCGGGGCGATTGCCGTCGCGCCTTCCGATCCCAACATTGTTTATGTGGGTAGCGGCGAGGGGCTGCATCGGCCTGACCTTTCGATCGGCGACGGCATTTACAAATCGACCGATGCGGGAAAAACCTGGTCCCATCTGGGTCTGAAAGATGGCTATCAGATCCCAGCGCTCGCTGTCGATCCGCGCAATCCCAACAAGGTTTTTGCAGCCGTGCTTGGGCATCCATACGGTCCGAACGCGGAGCGTGGTTTGTATCGCTCCACGGATGGCGGCCAGACCTGGCAAAAAGCAATATATAAGGATGAGAATACTGGAGCTTCCGACGTCGAAATCGATCCCTCGAATCCAGATGTAATTTACGCATCGATGTGGGAAGTGCGGGAGGGCCCGTGGGAGGATGGCAACGAATTCAACGGCACCGGCGGCGGATTATTCAAATCGACCGACGGGGGAAATACCTGGAATCAGCTCAAGAACGGCCTGCCCAATGATCTTTCGCAAATCTACGTGGCGATTGCCGCCAGCGATTCGAAACGGCTTTACGCAACCGTGGCCAGCGCTTCCAGCACACTCAGCTTTTACCGCTCCGATGATGCCGGGGAGAATTGGGCGAAGGCCACCGACGATCCGCGGCCTTCAGGAAGAATTGGCGGCGGCGATCTCTCGATTCCGAGAGTCGATCCGAAAAACCCGGACATCGTTTATTGCGCCAGCACCGTCACCATGCGCTCGACCGACGGCGGCAAAACCTGGTCGGGATTTCGCGGCGCGCCCGGCGGCGACGACTACCAGAATCTTTGGATCAATCCCAACAACCCCGACATTATTCTTTTGGTCAGCGACCAAGGCGCACTGGTTACTGTGAACGGCGGGCAAACATGGAGTTCCTGGTACAACCAGCCTACCGCGCAGATTTATCACGTGTCGGTCACGCCAACATTTCCCTACAAGGTCTGCGGCGGCCAGCAGGAGAGCGGCTCGGTTTGCATCCTGAGCCGCGGCAACGACGGTGAAATCACCTTTCGCGATTGGCATCCTGTCGGCGTCATTGAGTACGGCTATGTCGCGCCCGATCCGCTGGATCACGATCTCATTTATGGCGGCGGCCGCAGCGAAGTTTCGAAATTCCACTGGTCGACCGGAGAGCGACAAGATGTGACGCCCATTCCGCTGCGTAGTTCGAAATATCGCACCGACCGTACCGAACCGCTGATGTTCTCACCTGTCGACCCGCACATCCTTTATTACGCCAGCAATGTGCTCTTCAAAACCACAAACGGCGGGAACTCATGGCAGGCGATCAGTACTGATCTCACGCGACAAAATCCGGGAGTTCCGCAGAGCGTAGGCAGGCTCGTTCCGAAGAACGCCGGGAAGCAGCGCGGGGTGATCTACGCGCTCGCGCCTTCGTTCAAGAATGTGAATCTGCTGTGGGCGGGAACCGACGACGGCCTCATTTGGCAGACTCGCGACGGCGGAAAAAACTGGAAGAACATCACGCCCACGGAGCTGACTCCCTGGAGCAAGGTTACGCAGATCGCGGCCTCGCATTTTGATGAGAACTCTGCATACGCTTCGGTGAGCCGGTTCCGCATTAACGATGAGCATCCTTATATTTACCGCACCCACGATGGCGGAAAAACCTGGGAACCGATTGTCACCGGCCTTCCCGAGATCGGCCCGGTTGATACAGTTCGTGAAGATCCGGTGCGCAAAGGTTTGCTGTTTGCCGGCACCGAAAACGCGGTCTGGGTTTCGTTCGACGACGGTGATCACTGGCAGTCGTTGCAATTGGATCTGCCGCACACTTCGATGCGGGATTTATGGATTCATGACAACGATCTGATTGTCGGTACGCATGGCCGCGGCTTCTGGATTCTGGATGACATGGCCCCACTGCGCGACGTCTCGGAATCACTTGCCGCGGGCGATCATTTGTTCACTCCCGCGCCGGCGTATCGCATCCAACGCGATACGTATACCGATACTCCGCTGCCGCCCGATGAGCCCGCCGCTGAGAATCCTCCCGATGGCGCGATCATTGACTACTATCTGGCGACCTCTTCATTTGCTCCGGTCACGCTGGAGATTCTCGACTCCCACGGCCAACTCGTCCGCAGATTTTCAAGTGACGACAAACCTCCGGCAACCGAAGCTGAACTGAAGCAACAACTCATTCCTCTGTATTGGCTGCGGCCGTTCCACGCATTATCCGCCGATGCCGGCATGCATCGCTGGGTTTGGGACTTGCATTATCCTCCGCCCGATTCCACGCGCCACGATTATCCGATCTCTGCCGTTCCTCACGACACGCCGCGTTATCCGCTGGGACCGACGGCGTTGCCCGGTTCGTACACTGCGCGCTTCACAGCAAACGGGAGAACCTATAACGCACAATTCACTGTGAAGATGGATCCACGGGTGAAAATCACGACGGTCGATCTGCAAAAGAAATTCGATCTTGAAAAGCAACTTGCTTCATTGCTGAGTGAAACTTCAAAAGCGGTCGCACAAGCGAGATCGATTGGCGATCCGCTGCAAAAGTTGAGCCAGCAGGCAACCGGCACCGCGCTTGACGCAGTGAAGAAATTCCAAAACAAGCTGAACGAGATTGTTGGTTCACCTGGCGGCTTTTTTGCGCCTCCGAGCGAAGCGGCCACTCTTAGCCGGGTGAACGGCCAGGTGGCCACGCTCTATGGCGGAGTTTGGCAGGTCGATGCCGCTCCCACTACTGCGCAAACCGAAGCGGCGACTTCAGCCGGACGCGATGCGAAACAGATCATGCAGCATTGGCAAACATTCAAGAGTTCAGATATTCCTGCGCTGAATCGCGCGCTTCGCAATTCGAATCTGCCCGAACTAAAAGTTGCAGCCGATCCGCACCTGGAAGAGTCCGGCATGGATGAGGAATGACGAAGAATGAAGAATGATGAACAAGGTTGCATCGCCGGCGCGTCATCTCCGTAGAGATGTTGAGCTGTGGACGAAAGTTAGGTTTTGCCTCTGACGAGCGGCGCGGTGTGCAAGATTTTGCAAATCTCCATCGTCGACGCCAAAATTATTTGTCAAATCTGCGTGACAACTCGATTAGATTCGCACCGAACCGCGCTATAATCCTGCGGCGTTCGAAAGTGGGTGCTGACACATAATTCCGCAAAACGCTCGTTGCCGCCTTCACTGTGGGATGGCTGCAATCGAATTCCAGTTTGATCAACACACGAAAATAACAAGAGAGGGGACCAATGAAGATTTCCCGTGCATTTCTGATTGCGCTGCTGAGTGTCTGCTCAGTCGGCATAGCAAACTCCCAGACCTGGACGCCGCTAACGAATCCTGCTCCGGTTTCGATGGGTTCGATGCTGCTGCTCACTGATGGCCGCGTCCTGGTTCACGAAGAACCAAATTGCAGCGGTACAGGTTGCGTAGGCAAGAACTACGGCGCCTGGTTCACCCTAACTCCCGATAAAACCGGAAGCTATATCAACGGTACCTGGACTCAGGTAGCTACGCTTCCCAGCGGCTACGATCCTCTATTCTTCGCCTCCGCGGTTTTGCCGGATGGCAAAGTGGTAGTTCAGGGCGGCGAATACAATTGCCCGGGCGGTAGCTGCACCCCGGATTGGCAAAGCCTGGGAGCTCTTTATGATCCAGTCGCCAACACCTGGACCAGCACGACGCCTCCAATCCCTGACTCCTGGGAAGCTGAAGGCGATGCAGAATCCGTGGTTCTTCCCAATGGAACCTGGATGCTATCGGCTTGCTGCGCAGAAATTGTAGGGCACAGCACCTTTCCGCTCTATTTTTATTTCGATGAGAGCACGTTGAGCTTCACCACCGAAGCTGACTCGACCGATGGGCAGTTCGACGACTTCGACGAGCAAGCCCTGACGCTGCTTCCGAATGGAAACATTCTGACGGTTGACGCGTACGTCGGCTTCTACAACAAGAACGGCATGAATTCGGAAATCTACAATCCAACCACGAATACCTGGAGCACAGCCGGAAGCACGCTGGTGCAACTGTGGGATGCGGATTGCGGAAACGAGAGCAAGGCCAGCTACGAGTTAGGGCCTGCGGTTCTTATGCCCAACGGAACCGTTTTCTACACCGGTGCTGCCGGCTTCGCCTGCAAGCACGGAGCCAACACCGCCACTTACGACTGGAGCACCGGCGTTTGGACCGCGCAGACGCAGTTCCCAAATAACGATGCTGTGAACGACGGCCCTGCCTCGATTGAAACCAACGGCAACGTCATTGTCATGACCAGCCCGCCGAGCGCTGAGTCCGCCTTCAATCCGCCTGCCACATTCTACGAATGGAACGGCAGTACGCTGAGCACGTTCCCCAACCCTACCAACGCACCGGTTGACCCTTCCTTCGTTGGACACTTGCTTCTGCTGCCCACCGGACAGATCATGTTCACCGATTTCAGCACCACGGTTGAAATCCTGACGACGGCCGGTACCTACCAGCCCTCGTGGCAGCCAGCCATCTCGAGTTCCCCGAAACAGATCTCTCCCGGCTCGACCTATTTGATTTCGGGAACCCAGTTCAACGGCTTAACTCAAGGGTCTGCCTACGGCGATGATTTCCAGGATGCGACCAACTATCCGCTGGTTCAACTGGTCAACAACGCCACGGGAAATGTCTTCTACGCCAAGACTCATGGCCATAGCACGATGGCCGTGGCTACCGGAGACACTCCGGTATCCACCAACTTTGATGTTCCAACGACCATGCCGGCCGGCGCCTGCACTTTGTATGTAGTCGCGAATGGAATTCCATCCGCTGGTGCACCCTGCACGGTTGGTTTCACAACTGCCACTGGGGTGACTTCAACTCCTGATCCCTCGCAAGTGGGTCAAACGGTCACGTTCACGGCTACCGTTTCGTCGTCGGGTGGGACTCCGGTCGGTAAAGTCATTTTCAAGAATGGCGCAACGATTATCGGAGAAGCGAAACTGTCGAGCGGCGTGGCTACTTTCGCTACCGCAAAGCTGCCCGAGGGAAAATTCAAGATCGTCGCCGAGTATGGCGGCGGCGCTGGTTTCTTCGCCAGTCTGGGTACAGTGGTTCAGGAAGTAAAATAGGCGGTTGATAGCTCCGTGCTGGTGCTTAATCGTAGCCAGCCTGGATCACACGCGGCACCGGAATCGTAAATCGAATCCGGTGCCTTTTTTGTCTTGAGGCAGCGACAGCTTCAGGCGTTGCGGCTACGCGGGGTAGGCGTCAATTACAGCATTTCAACTGCGGCCTGCAGCTTCATTGTGATCTGCGCGGGATCGCTGTCAGCCGCAAACTGAACTGGCTGGCCGATGCGCACAGAGATTTTTCGAGGAGGCGCGAATTTCTTTCCAGCCTGTTTCACTTCAAACAATCCATCAATCCGCACCGGCAGTACGGGAATGCCAAGATTCTTCGCTAGCAATCCGATTCCGGCGCGAAACGGATTCATCTTTCCGTCCGTCGTATGCCGCCCTTCGGGAAACACAAGAATGCTGTAGCCCCGGTCGACCGCTTCACCTGCGTATTTGAAACTCTGGCGAAAGCCTGCCTCCCGCGGCAGAGGAAATAGATTCAGCAGCGAAACGCCCAGTGTCCATTGAATGCGGTCATAGATTTTGGCAAAGAAGTTTCGATTCAGTGCGGGAGTGCGCAGCTTTTCCAGCGCTTCACCTCCGGTTGCGGTGGCGATGCGGTTGCGAAAGCGTGAGGGTAGCGCGGTTTGCACGAAACCGGGATCGCCGTCGCTAATATGATTGCAAATCACCAACAGCGGCCCGCTCCAGCCTTCCAAATTTTCCCGGCCTTCGATGCGTGGCCATCCGAGTAAAAGCATCGCGGGCCTCATCAGTAGCCAGTAGGCCAGCCAGCGCAACCAGGTGACCGGCCATGGCAGCACCCATCGTGGATAGTGATATTCGGCATGCGGCGGCGCCTCACCGTGCAGCATTTTCTCGAGATCGCCCACAGTGCGCGCCGCGCTGAAGCGCGTCTGGCTGAGATCGACCTGATATCGATCTTCGAGCGCGCCGATCAGTTCCACGCGATCGAGCGAGCTAAGGCCGAGGTCGGAGTCGAGGTCATAGTCGAGGTCATAGTTACGATCGGAATCAGGAGCGGTTTCGTCTTTGCCTCGGGAGGTCTCTCGTCCTGTAATTTGTTTTATCAACTCCATCACTGGATTTCGATCCCCGGCGTCGCTGCTGCGGCCTGACAAGATCTGTTTTGCGGCAAATTCTGCTATCAGATTTCGCCTGGGTTTCTGCGTGCTGGTCCGCGGGAAGTCCTCTTGCGGCCACTCGATCCACAAGCGTATGCGTTGAAAATCTGCAAGCGATTGATTGGCGCGTTCGACCACCGCTTGCGGGCTGGCATCGTTGCGCAGAATCAAAACCGCACACGGCTCCGCATTTCCTCCGCGATCGATGCCGACCACCACGCAATCTTTCACCTCGGGCTGCCGCCGCAGCGCCGTCTCCAGATCCTCCGGATAAATATTCAATCCCGCCGGAGTCACGATTACTTCTTTCTTGCGCCCTTTGAAATACAGGTTGCCCGCTTCGTCGAGCGCGCCGATGTCGCCGGTGTGGTACCAGCCCTGTTCGTCAGTGACCGAGTGCTCGCTGCTCCGGTCCCAGTAACCCGCAGCCACTCCTCCGCCGCGAATTAATATTTCGCCATCTTCCGCCAGCTTTACACTGCGTCCCGGCAGCACTTTGCCGATGGATTTTTTCCCCAGGCGGAAAGGATGATTCACGCTGATCAGCGACGTCGTTTCGGTGAGCCCGTATCCCTGGATCGCCGCGTAACCCAGCCGGTCCCAGAATTCTTCAGTTGCGGAATCGAGCGATGCTCCTCCGCAAATGAACGCCCAGAATTTCCAGCCGAACTCG
>JASHTD010000127.1 GCA_030040725.1 Candidatus Sulfotelmatobacter sp.
ACCTGAACCAGTAATCAAACTTCTGTTGTCTCGTCGTTTTCCGTGATGTCATTCCGAACCGGCGCGAAGCGGCGCTGAGGAACCCGCTTATCGAACAGACTCAAGGCCCTGACTTTACTCATCCTTTCACCAGGAACGGATTGCTCTCGCGTTCCTCACCAATCGTCGTCAGCGGCCCATGCCCCGGCACCACCACGGTCTCATCGGGCAAAGCCAGCACAGTCCCGTGCAGCGATTGCATGATCTTCTGCATCGATCCGCCCGGCAAATCCGTCCGCCCAATCGAACCGGCAAACAAAGTATCGCCCGCAATCAGTTTCTTCTCAGCAGGGAAGTAGAGGCAGATGCTGCCTTCCGTATGTCCTGGCGTGTGCAAAATGTTGGCTTGATGCGATCCCGCCTTTAGCGTATCGCCGGTCGACACCGCTCGATCGATCTTCACCTCGCCCGGGGGAGCCATTCCGACCCATGCCGCCTGCGCGTCAATCATTTTCAAAAGCGCGTAATCATTTTCATTCAGCAGAATCGGAGCTCCTGTGGCTGCGCGCAGCTTCATCGCCCCGCCCACGTGATCGATATGCGCATGCGTAATCACAATCTGCTTCACCTGCAGATTGTGTTTCCGCACGATCGCCAGCACATCCTCAATATCGTCGCCCGGATCGATCACCATGGCTTCGCGCGTGGTCTCGTCGCCGATGATCGAGCAGTTACACTGCAGCGGTCCCACCGGAAAAATCTCATGAATCATGCTCTCATTGTAACGAAGCTCCTGTTCCCAAAATGTCATGCTGAGCGCAGTATTTATCGTCCGGCAGGACGATAATGCGGAGTCGAAGCATCCCTATCATTGATGTTGCCGCTCGCGCGTTGCAAGAGATCGGTTCCGGAAGTCCTAGGTACACCTCCGTATCCGGCTGTGATGAAAGACCTTCTGAAAATCGAATCCGGCACTTGCCCTAAATCCCAACTGGCGAGACAATACGCCATCGTGCGGGGGTTTTTCTGTGGCAGCCAAATACCGTCAGCATGGGTATCAGGATCGCGACCGCGATAGCCGCGATCGAAATAGTGAAGATCGGCCGCGCAAAGAATCCGGAGAGAGCCCTAAAGAAAAGTCAGGAGCCAAAGGCCCAACTCCGCTCGCCAGACGGGACTACAGCATGGGCCCGCGTCCGGTGAACATGCCCGGCACGCGCGAGGTTTCGCGCTGCGCGCAGTGCGGCACCGTGCTGGACCAAATTCCGCCCACCGGCCTTTGCCCTAAATGCGGATTTGAGCTGCACTCCTGCAAGCAGTGCATGTACTTCGACCCCGGTAAGCGATTCGAGTGCATGCAGCCGGTGCCGGAGCGTATTACGAAGAAGGATGCGCGCAACCAATGTACGTTTTACGAGATTCGCGTCACCCGCGAAAAAGAAACGTCCACCCCAGCAACGCTGCGCCCCACCGACGCCCGCCAGGCATTCGAAAATCTGTTTAAGAAGTAATTCCGTGTGCCGCAACCCGGCCAAGCTCCGTTGCACAAGAAATCAACAGTCCCTTATTACGATCAAGCACTCAACTGCTGCGAACGGTTAGCACGGGGCACGAAGCATGTGCCAGGATGTGTTGAACGGTGGAATGGGACAGGTGTGTGACCGTGCTGATCGCAGAGTCGGCCGCGTGGGCACCGAGAACGATCAGGTCAGCCTCGCGTTGTCTGGCCACGTCGACAATCCTCTCCGCGGGTCTGGCGAACTCGTGCCCGAATTCGATTCCACAAGTCACATGGCACCACGGTTCAGCTTCGGGTGGTACTAACGCCTCCAGTCGTTCCGCAAGCGCCGACTTTACTTGTCCGGCATTGGCTATCCCGGCCGCCGGTTGCCCAACAACATGGAGTAGAACCAGTTCCGACTGATCCTCCTCAGCGAAAGAAAGAGCATAGGGCAAGGCCGCCAGTGATTCATGACCAAAGTTTGTTGCGAACAGAATGCGGTGGAACTGCACTTGGCTTTCGGACTTGGGACAAACATTCGGTCCTACGCTGAAAACGGGGCAAGCGGCCTGCCGGAGGATCCTTTCCGCAATAGATCCGGCAAGGAGCTTTCGCGTACCGGTGCGGCCGTGAGTGCCCACGACTAACAGATCGATGGAATATTCGCGAATAAAGCGTGCGATCACGTTCCAAATATCACCGATGCCAAACAGTGCTGTGTGAGGTGTTCCGCCAAAATGTCGGTCCATGCGCTGCACGACCTCACGCTGCAGTTGTTGCTCCTGTTCCACGTAAGCCGGCCATAGATCTGGTGCGGTGAAAGAGTAATCTTCCGAGCTGACGACATGTGCGCCATACAACTTGGCCGCATAGTGACTGGCGATGGCGGCGGCGTACGGCAAGGCCAAATCTGAGTTGGGAGAAAAATCTGTGGCAAACAGCACATTCGAGGGGGTGATGCGCTTTCCAGCTTCAACGGTATTCATAATCGCACCTCCGGCGAGGCTGCAGTTCTTGCGATGAGAAGGGAGCCGGCTGTCTGCTGCAAGTGTGAACCTGATGCCGGCCAGGCGCGATGATACACGTCACCGGAGGATGTGACAGATCGCAGGAGAAACGCGAGCGAGGGGTTAACGGATGCTTCTGGCAAACGTGGGATCGCTGAACATTTCCCAGAACAGCTTCTCGGAAAGCACGTACACGTGGTGCGGCACGGCGGTGTCAAAGGCCCGATCTCTGGTGCTTGAAATATAGGCCGAGACGTTGGCCTGCAGATTTTGATCACCCGGAGCGAAGTCGTAAGAGGATTCGTGCGCCTTTAGAAGTTCGCGCACAGACTCTGACACGCCGCAAAGCACGAAGTGCAAAGGCGTGCGTTGCTCGGCTAACTGCTGGACAAAGTTCGCGAAACGCTTCTGTTCCTCTTCAGTTGTGACGTCATCGAATTCGTCGATGACGACAAAATCGGTTTCTGCCGGTCGATCACAAAGGTAAGTGCCGTCGATCACGGGCATCTGTGGCAATCTCCCAAACTCTCCACAAATAAAAATCGTCGTTTCAGGGCTTGCGAGAGCTTGCTCGATCTCCCGGAGCTTGACCTCGGTTTGATCCTGTTTCTGGAGCGGAGCTGGACAGGTAAGATGCTGGTGGAGGACGCGGGCTAATTCTGTCAACGGCAAATGCGTAGCCATAACCGTCACCCACAAAAAGTCTATGGCCGTGCCATTTGCCGTGCAGTGATGTACATCACCTGATCGAGTGGCAAGAGGTGAATTCTTTGCCAAAATACGAAGTGTTCCACTCCCCGAGCCCGCCAGGGTTTCGCCGGAGGCCGCTCGCCTGGTATAGGATTCACCGGCGCGAGTTGCCCTGGCGCGCAAACCGCGATCCATATCGCGTCTGGATCTCCGAAATCATGCTACAGCAGACGCGAGTTGCCGCCGTGATCGAGCACTATCATGAGTTCCTGCGGCGCTTT
>JASHTD010000536.1 GCA_030040725.1 Candidatus Sulfotelmatobacter sp.
CCGATCAATTGCTCTGAAGCCGGGAAGCTCAAGGGGGCCCCCGGAATCGAGGCGAGAGCCGCCTTTGCGGCGCTGGTGTCGAGAGTAAAGCCGTTGGGCGCGGCGAAGTTGCTGAACTGGATCCGGTTGTAGCGCTCGTCGTAAGGCGTGCTCCACTCATAACGGACGCCAAGATTCAGCGTCAGTTTGGCATTCACCTTCCAGTCGTCCTGGAAATAAAAACCCGTTTCGGCAGATTTGTTGGCGACCGCGGGCAAAACTTGCAGCGAAGTGTTGATGTTGGGAACCGGATTGATATTGTCGGCATATCCGAACAGCGTGCTGGCAAAAGGATTTCCGGTCGGGTTGCCATTGGCATCGGTATCGCTGTTCGGAGTAGGCGAGGTTACGTAATCCGTAAAGTTGAAGGTGCCGGTGGGGTCGTTGGGCTGGAAAAAATTATTGTAAAAGAGTCTCTGCTCACCCCCGATTTTCATTAGGTGCGAGCCCTTGGAAATGACGAACTGCGAGGAGTACGTGTAAAGCGTGTGCGCGAAGGTGGTGTTGATGCAGCATTGATCGTAAAGATCGGTCCAGGGGGCAGTTTGTCCGCCGGACGACATATAAATCGCGGGCATGCGATCTAATCCGTTCGCCTGCTCGAGGATCGGAGACAACTGAAAGCCTGCGGGCAGGGAAGCGTTGAAACTGGCAATGGTGGGAATGCCGGAAGTCGCCAGTTCGTGCACGCGGTCGATGGAGAAGTGGCTCGTCCATACGATGCGGGGGTTGATGGTGCGAGCATATTCGATTGAACCATTTTGCGCGAGGGTAGGGCTGTTGGCGTAGCCGTCGTTGATAAAGCCGTCGCCGAAAATTGTCGGGGTATAGTAATTCGAAGACCCGCGGCTGTACCGGGCGCTCAGGTGGTTGTGATCGTTGATCTGGTCATCGATCTTGATGTCGAACTGATAGTCGGGACCATGTGCCGTCCCGCTGAAAAGATAGTTGTTAAATTCTCCGGGCAGATTGGGCTGGGGATAAAGAGCGAGAATGGCTTTGCCGATCGGATTGATTTCCTTTGCCGGAATAATATTCCCCGGCACTTGCGGTCGGCACATTCCGCTTACGCACCGGACCAGCGGAAGGGTTGGATCATAGATACAGCCAGGACAACCTAGAGCGCTGCTGTCAGCGGATGCCGAGAAATTGCCGGCCCGCTCCGCCGCTGTTGGCACGGTTGCCACGCCATTGAAAGCGCTATCGGCACGAACTTTTTCGAAGTCGCCGAAGAAAAAGATCTTGTTTTTGCGAATCGGGCCGCCGATGGAAAATCCGCCCTGATCGCGGGCGCTCACCGGTTTGGGATTGGGAGCCGGATTAAAAAAGTCGCGGGCATTTAGTTCCGAACGCTGCAGGAAATACCAGCCGCTGCCGTGGAAGGAGTTGGTTCCGCTCTTCATCACCATGTTGACGACGGTGCCGCCGTTGTTGCCGAATTCGGCCGAGAAGCTGTTGTTCTGAACTTTAAATTCCTGCACGCCATCGACCAGCGGTTCGTAATAAACATTGCTGTTTCCGCCTTCGCCCTGTTCGGGCGCGCTGAGGGGCGAGCCGTCGAGGCGGATTTCCGCAGTGGCGTTGCGCTGCCCGTTAGAAACGAAATTGGTGCCGCTAGGATAGTTGTCCTGCGTGCCGGAGCCAGCCGCCTCGGTTACGCCTCCTGCCAGGAAGGTCAGGCCAAAGAAGTCCCGATTCACCAGCGGAAGATCGACGACGTATTTGTTGGTGACATCGGTGCCCAGAGTCGCGTTGCCGGTATCGAGCAGCGGAGCCGTCGTGGTGACTTCCACCGTAGCCAACACCCCGGCCGTTTGCAGCTTAAAGTTCAGCGATGCTTCCTGGTCGACGGCGAGAACCACGTCTGTCTTCTCCGCCGCGCGAAAACCGGGTGCTTCCGCTTTTACGTCATACGTGGAGGGACGCAGACCGGTGAAGAAATAAGAGCCTTTCTCGTCGGTACGAGCCGTGGTTGCGATGTTGGTGCCGACGTCGCGGATGGTGACGGTTGCGCCCACCACAAGAGCACCCGCGGGGTCAGTAACCTCTCCGCGCAACTGTGCTCGGTAACTGCCTTGGGCAAAAGAGAGGGTCGCCACACAAACAGACAACGAGACGACGAGAACACAGGGAAGAAGCTGCCGATTCAGCTGCATGAGGTCCCTCCGCACCGCTTGCGCTTTGGGCCGTCGGGAGAGGCCAAAATACGCCCGTCTTTCCCGGCCGCTTGCGGATTCTTACGATTCATTACGAATCCAATCTTTTTACTCAGTGGAAGTATCGATTGTCAAGGAAAATGTCGTACGGTTGCCGCCTAAGAAAGGACAGAAACGCCACCGGCGCGGCACCATCAAACGCGATTGCTGACAGTTTTAGTCGGCTTGCAGCCAGAAGACTGCACCCTTCGCAATGGGCGGTAGGGTGAAAGAGACCTTTCCTTGCTTCGAGACACCGTCGAGTGTCTGGGTTTCTCCGAGAAATGGCAGGAAGTAGGCAGAAGTGCCACTGCCCCCGGGCGCGGTGATGGTGACGGTCTGAGGAGTCTGGACAGGGTTCTTTCCCGCAACCAATCCCGCAAAGTTTGCCATGAAAACATGGGTTTGACCATTCACGCGTGCGATGGAAGTTGCGACTTCAGGAGATGCTGAGATTTCAATTCCTGTGTTCGCAGGAAGACTGTCGAGAAATGCCTCTTGCATCTGTGGAGTGGAGTGGTCGAAATCCTTCTCAAGTGACGCGACGTAGGCTTTGCCGGGGCATTCGGGGAAGCGCGTGATGTTTGGCTGATTGGATTCGAGCGGATTGTTTCCGGTGACGATCAGTTTCTTGCCACGCGCGGAATATTGTCCGAGTGCAGTTCGCTCGTCCGCGTTTAGAACTCGCACATCGGGAAGAACGAGAGCGTCGCCATCGAACTCGGAAAGAGTGCGAGGGGTGACGATCTCAAATTCGCGATGCGCCTGTATAAGCAGAACCAGGATTCCGCGATATGAAGGAAGAAATTCATCGGCGTAATAGTCGCGGGTTCTCGGCGAAAAATAAACTCCGATCGGATGGATGGGCGTGCGCGGGAGGAAGAAAGTTTTTTCGTTCTGCTTGATCCAGGAAAAAATTTTCTTGCGCGTCGGCAAGTCGTTGGATCCAGCCATGGAGTGGCCTGGCGCATCCCAGAAATTCGCGCCGTCCATGATCTGCGACATGGCGAGGTTCAGCATTGACTCGCGCTTGTCGACAGCCTTGTCTCCATCCCAGGAGTAGTTGAGGATCCAGGTCGCTTTGCCTTGTGCAAAGGCGCGGAAGCTATGCATGCCGACCTGGTAATAGAACCAATTGAGGGGCGAGCGTTCCGAGGCCATGTGGCCGCTTTCGCCGAACTCGTATTCGTGCGCAATCGCACCGACTACGGGATAGAGGCTGTACACATCCGCGCCTACGCGCACTGATTCCTTCTCGATCCCCGGGTAAATTTCAGGAATCGTCTTGATTTTCGGATTGACCGATTTTGCGTTCTCATCAATCTCGTGCATGAAGTCGGTGAAGGTCTGAATGCGGAAGTCAACCCACTTGCGAAAATTTGGATCGGAGAAGTCGCCGAGCTTCAAATCTTTGTTGGCATCGAGTCCGGTTTCTTTCTTGAAAGCCGCAACGGTGTAGTCGTCGAAACTGGCCCAGGTATCTTCCCAGCCTTCGAAGTGAGTCATCCAGTAGGGAATGTCGACATAGATGCCATCGATTCCTGTGGCGGCAATCTGCCGGATATGTTCCATGTAGATTTTGCGCCATTCGGGAGCATAGGGGCTTACCCACACGTCTTCGTCGCCCTGCCTAATCCAGAATGCAGTGCCACCGCCGAACAGCGCCGGTTCGCCGGTAATTTTGCGCTGCACCCAATCGGGATGATCTTTGAATAATGTGTGGGGAGTTTTTGCTGCGTTTGCGGTGATGCATTCGGTTCCGGCGACATAGACGAAAGCGTAGTTGCCGACGGCGTGCGCCTTCTCGGCGACTCCACGAATGGCTTTGAGTTTCGCTGTCGGATCGAGAAAGCTCTCGTAGCGGCCTTCGATATCGTTATCCACTTCAATGCCGAAAACGTCGCTCGCTTCGGCGTCCGCAACAATCTTTGCGGCATTATCAGCCCTTAGAGCGTAGGCGCCGATGCGCACATAGTTGGTCCAGTTTTGTTCGACCGGAGCAGGAGAAGCGCTGGCAGTTAGCAAGAAGCAGAGAGCACAAAACAACCCCAACCGTTTTAGGTGCATATGGAAGAAGGTCCCAAATCAGCTGGCCAGTTCCTACTGAAACGAAACTTTTCCGGTGAGTTCAATCTCCGCCGCGGAGCGGGCGACGTCGATATCGAAATTTCCCGGAGAAACTGTCCACGCGTGATGGCTGACATCGTAATACGAGAAGGCGCGGCGGTCGAGCGTGACTTCGACGTGTTTGGTTTCTCCCGGACTCAGGTCGACCTTCGCGAAGCCCTTTAATTCCTTTACTGGCCGGGGAATTGGTGCATGCTTGTCGCCCACATAGACCTGCGCGACCTCGGCCCCGCGACGCGAGCCGGTGTTGGTGATATCGAAGGCCACGGTGACGGTTTGGTCGCCGGCGGCAGATCCGGGCGAAACCATCAGATTTTTATAAGCGAAAGTCGTGTAAGAGAGTCCGTAGCCGAAAGGAAACAGCGGCTTGATGCCGGATTTATCGAAGTAACGGTATCCGACAAATATGCCCTCTTTGTAATCGACGTCTTTTGATCCGGGCATTGGATAGTAGCTGTCATGCACTGCGTTGTCTTCCCAACGGCGCTCGATCGAGATGGGCAATCTACCCGAGGGACTGAAATCGCCAAAGAGTAATTGAGCCAGTGCAGTGCCCCCCTCCTGGCCCGAATACCAGGTTTCGAGGAGAGCGGGAATGCGATCGACCCAGCCGCTCATATCGACTCCGCCGCCGGAGGTCAGGACAACCACGGTGTTCTTGTTGGCCGCAGAAATCTCTCGAATCAATTCATCCTGTCCGGGAGGAACTTGAAACTCGCGATCGCTGCTCTCGCCTTCATCTTCGGCATCGAAGCCAACGGCCAACACAACCGCATCCGCTTGCGCAGCTAGAGTCTTTGCGGCAGGGCTGATCAGATCTTCGGGGCGGGCGATGCCGAGATCGGCCATGGTCTTGCCCCAACCACCTTTTGCATAGTAGTCCATTTCAATCTGGTGAGGACCGGCCGAGAGATTCATCATCTTCTCGCTCACAAACGCATACCACTGCTTCCAGTTATCGACGATGAGCTTCTTGTCCACGTATAGCCGGTAGCCGCCGTTCTCTCCGGGGCCTTGCACGAAGACGCAATAATCTCCGGCTGTCTGCGGCGTGAAAAAGCCGGTCCAGCGCACCGAGACGTCACCGGCTGCGCCGTCACCTCCGCGTGCCGGTTGATAGTTGACGTGCCGGGTGATTCGAGTGACGGAAGGCTCGCCCGCAAGATCGCGGTTGGTGAAGAACTCCGCCTTTAAGCCTTGCTGGCCTCCAGTGGCCTGCGTGGTGAACTCAGTTTTCTTAGCGATGTCATCGAATGACGGGATGCCGCGGTCGTAGTAGACCTTCGCTCCCCTACCCAGATAATCGGTGATGCCTTCAAGTTCGCTGATCTGCGCAAACGGTTTCGCTTCCGCGCTGCCTCCACCGGCGGGAATGGCGGGATAAGCATCAGGGCCAATTACCGCAATAGAATGCATCTTCGATTTGTCGAGCGGTAGAAGATTGCCGTCATTCTTGAGAAGAACCATGCTCTCGCGTGCCGCGGCCAGAGCCACTTGCCGGCCCCCCGGATTCAGCCGCGGAATCGATAAATCGGTCTGATCGCGATCGAGCCAGCCAAACTGTATGGCAGTACGAAGAATGCGGCGGACTTTGTCGTCAATGGTTGCTTCGCTGACTTTTCTTGCCTTGATCGCTGGCAGCAGCGTAGCGCGGTTCATGAACTTTCCCGACGGCATTTCAAGATCGAGACCGCCATTCGCTGCGGCAACGCCGTCGTAGGTCGAACCCCAGTCCGACATGATGATTCCGCTGAATCCCCACTCTTTTTTCACCACACCAGTGTTCAGCGGACCGTTTTGCGTCATATGAGCGCCGTTGGTGAGATTGTAGGAATCCATGATCGCGCCAACATGCGCTTCCTTGACCGCAGCCTCGAACGTGGGCATGTAGATCTCGTGCATGGTGCGTTCGTCGATGATGGAATTGGTGTTGTGCCTGTCGAATTCCGAGTTGTTACCCATAAAATGCTTGATGGTGGCGCTCACGCCTTCGCTTTGCATGCCCTCGATATAAGCGACGGCGGTCCTTGAGGCGAGAAAAGGATCTTCTCCGAAATACTCGAAATTTCTTCCATTCATGGGAGCGCGATAAATATTCACGCCCGGACCAAGCATGAAGTGAACGCCGCGCGAGCGGGCGTCTTCGCCAATGACCTTGCCGATCTGCTCTGCGAGCGTGGGATTCCAGGTGGCCGCAAGCCCGATGCCGCCGAAGACGGTCGATGGACCATAATTGCGCACGCCGACGGGACCGTCTGCCATCTTGAGCCGCGGCAATCCAATCTTCGGAATCGCGCGAATATAGAAATCGTCGACACCTCCGATGAGATCGATTTTTTCTTCTAGCGTGAGCTGCTTGAGAAGGGAATCGATGCGCGCTTCATTTGCCGGTGATGGTGCCGGAGATGGCGACGCGGTCTGTGAAAGCGCCGGCAGCGCAAAGACCAAAAGAAGAAAATACCGTGCGGCCTTATGAAGCATTTCCGAACCTCCAATTCATTCCATAGCCAGAAGAACGGCTCGATTCGCACAAGAATGCGGGGGCAATCCTAAACGCGATTCCACAATCGCGAAAGGCGGCGGTACGCATATTGCCGCCACCAGCAATCAGGTGCCGGCAATCAGCTCTACGCCAAGTGTTGCCAAAGCCACATCCTCGCTCGACGACAAGCCGCTGACTGCAACTGCGCCCACCACTTCGCCATTTTTCCAGATGGGCAGCCCACCGCCCCAGCCAACATACTTCGGATCGCCATAGTAGGCGATGTCGTGGCCTTTTTCCGGATGCTTGACCTTGTCGCCGATTTCCCTGGTGGGTTTGCGCTCACGAGCCGCAGTCCAGGCTTTGTTAATTGCAATCTGAATGGATGAAACCGGCGCGCCGTCCATGCGCACGAAATACAGAAGATCTCCGTGCGCATCGGCGATGGCGATCGCCGCGGTTTTTTGCATCTCCCCGGCTCTGGCAACGATGAGATCGGCGATGCGCTTCGCCTCAGAACAGTCGATGGTGCGGAAATCCCTCATTCGAGAGACTGCAACGTGGACATGAGAGTTGTAAGCCGAAGGAAAAAGAAAAGGGGCCAGGAATAGCTTCCTGGCCCTCGTCGCTTTTTTAGAACACAACCTTTAGAGCGAACTGAATCAGGCGCTCCGGTGAGGCCACACCGCCCTGAATGGTTGAGGTGACCACGCCGAATCCTGCAGCGCCGAAGCCGGTGGCAGGCATGCCGAAGTAAGGGTGATTGAACAGGTTGAAGAATTCCGTTCGGAATTCGACCCCGACTCTTTCCGTCACCTTGGTTCGCTTGAAGATGGCGAAGTCAAAGTTGTTGATTCCCGGTCCGCGGAGTGTGGGATCGACGCGCGCTTCGGTCCCTGCTCCCCAGTCCGGGGGCTTCGCGAAGCATGCGGTGTTAAACCAGTTGGTCAGCTTGCCGCCGCCCGCCTTCTTGTCGCATCCGGCGACCACGTCGGGCCGTATGTTGCCGACGCCCAGGTTAGCCGCTTCCAGCGGAGTCGAGCCCGAGTAGCTGATCTTCAGCGGGAAGCCGCGCTGGAATGTGGTAATTCCATCAATGCCCCATCCGGAGATTGCGCCATTGGCGAATCCAGTCATGTTGTTAGCAAAGGGCTTGCCATGGCCAAAGGGAAGGTCGAGAACGTAGCTGACCACCAGGCGCTGCGAAACGTCCTGAGCGGAGAGCGACCTTTCCCCTCTAAGGTTGTTCCAGTCCTGCACTCCCGGAACTCCACCCGTTGGCCCTTCAAGCCAGCTGGTCAGAGTGTCGGTATTGCTTAGCAGCTTGGAGTTTGTGTAGGCCACCAGCAGCGTACCGCCGCCTTGGAACCGTCGCGTTACGGTCGCTTGCAGCGAGTTGTAACTACTGCCGCAGCACCCGTATCCCGCAAGCGATAGGCCGTTGTATTGCGGGTATGGACGCTCGAGTTGTCCCGCGTCAACCGTAGCTCCATTCAACGATGAATTGGGATTCCCCGTCATTGGGTTGGGCACTGTAGCTACGAGTGCGGCCTGTTGCGACCAATCCTTATCGGGAAGCTGATCGACGTTCGTCGAATACTGTTCCAGGTGCACGCCATGCGATCCGGCGTAGGCTACGTCAGCGAAGAAACCAGCGGGCAGTTGGCGCTGGAGGTCAACGTTCCACTGCTCGACATATCCCCACTTCGGGGTGCTATTGCCGCTGATCCCATAATAAGGGGCAAACGTTGGGTTGCCGTTAAATGCAGCAAAACTTGAGACGTTGGCGGCAGCTGGCGCCAGTGTGGTAGCCAGCGGGGCAAAGTTGCGTCCGGGTGGAGGAAGGATTCCGGAGTTTCCGAACGGTCCCGACTGGGCGCAGCCAAAGGCATTCGGTCCCCTTACAGGGAAGACTGAAGTGCCTGCGAAATTGAACGAGCAAACATCTCCATCCATCATTCCCGACGGCGTGATGAACGAATCGGTTGTGGCGTGCAGGGGAGTGCTGGCCAGGTTTACGAAATCGTTATCAGGATTCAAGCCGAACGAAACGTAGTTCGGGATGTAGAAGACGCCGTACCCGGCGCGGATCACAGTTTTCTGATCCGCAGAGTAAGCGAAGCCCAGGCGCGGAGAAAATGCCTTCTTGTCCATCGGGATGTTGTTGCTGCCGGTGTTCCGCCCGGTTCCGACCAGGAAGACATCGCCTGGGCAGCTCGTCCCGGCGCCGCCGCAACCCTTGACAGTGGCGTTGGTGGCCGATGGATCCCAATAAGAGAGTCGGTTGTAAGCGTCAGACCAGGTGCCCTGCAACTCGTAGCGTAGACCCAGGTTGACGGTCAACTTGTTGGTCGCGTGCCAGGTGTCGTCCAAATACAAGGCGCGATAGACCTGCAAGCCCTTGGTCTGGGCAGGGACCTGCGCAACGCCCTCCGTCTGGTTTACGAAGCTGCCTTCGTTTTGCGACAGACCGAGCAGGAAGTCGGCGTAGGCGAAATTCGGATTCGTAACGTCGTTGACGCCGCCAGTAGGTGTTGTCCAGTTTCCTCCAAATGCGAATGCGCCGCTTGCAATGTTGGTCTGGAAGTAGTTATCCAACCCGTACTCGAACTGGGCTCCCGTTTGAATCGTATGCTTTCCCCGGATCAACGTCAGCGCTGGCGTGATGTTGTATTGCGTGTTGTGATCGCCAATGGCGCTGTTGCCCTGCGATTTACCCACGTCGTTGGGGAAGGGGAAAGCGGGAGTGGGCGGCGTTCGCATGCTGTCTGGCGGGCTATTGTATGAGGCGGGCCAGCCAAGAGTGGTGAGATCAAACCCTGAAAGGAGCGGCTGGCGTCCGTAGACAAATCGCGTGCCACCAAAATTTACGTCGAGAATGGTGGTGGGAGTGAAGCTGTGGTTCACGTCGAAAACCAACAGCTTGCTGTGATACTTCTCGGCGCAGCGGTCGAGGCAGAGGCCGGTTCCAAACGGATTCACCGGCAGGTCAGTCAAACCGAAATAGGCAAACCTCCCGAACATGCGCGTGCTGGCCCCAATATTCTGGTCGCCGCGCGCCACAAACTCGTTGGTGTTGCCGCCGGCCGGGGCCACACTCAGGTAATTGTTTACATCGCCGGCTTGGTTCGGCGCTGGGAAATAAGTCTTCCACATGACCTGGGTAGCCTTGCTGAATTCCGAAGCTGGAATTTGATTGTTTGGGTAAGGCGTACGCGCTCCAGTCGCAGTCGCGCTATACGGGTCATAAATCTGGCCGGCTGCAGCATTACAAATGCCTCCAACAAAAGTGCCACCCGCGCCACCCTGGGCCACTGAGTCTGTGCAGAGGGAAGAGAAGTCTCCAGTCAGCATGGCCGTCTGCGGAACTGTCGTAGTGAAAGGAGATCCGGTACGCTGCCGGTATTGCTCCCAACTGACATAGAAGAATGTCTTGTCTTTGATCACGGGCCCCCCCAACTGGAAGCCGTACTGGTTCTGGGTCCACGGTGGAGGCGTATTGGTGGCGCCGCTCGACAACTGGCTCTGCTTGTTGAAGTACTCGTTGGCATTCAGGACTTTGTTGCGGAAGTATTCATAAACCGACCCATGCCAAGCGTTGGTGCCGGACTTGGTGCTGAGATTGGTAACTCCGCCGGAGAACTTGCCCCACTCCGCGCCTAGGTTGCTGTATTGCACCTTGAATTCGCCGACAGAGTCCTGCGTCGGAATGATGATAGGCAGATTAATGTAGCCGATGTTGAGGGGTTGACCATCCAGGTACTCGGCGCCCTGATTCGCGAACGAGCCGCCGATCTGATAATTGCCCCAACTGAAGGGGTTCTGGCCGACGGGGGAGCCGCCTGATCCGCCTTGCGCGACGGCGGCCGGAGAAACCGTGATCAGGTTGAAGATGTTGCGGCCGTTCAGCGGCAATTCGTCAGCCTTGCGCTGCTCGACGACCTGGCCGAGTGAGGCCGATTCGGTTTGCAATAGCGGTGTTTCTGACGTTACCTCGACTACCTGGCTTACTTCGCCAACTTGAAGCGACGCGGCAATGTGCGTGTTCTGCTGAACCTGCACCACCACGTCGGAGCGCACGAAGCGCTTGAAACCGGCTTTTTCCACATCAATTCGATAGGTACCGGGGAATAGATTGACAAACGTGAACAGCCCATCGGCGCCGCTCGTCTGGGTGCGTTTTTCCGCCGTACCCAAACTGGTCAAGGTCACCGTGGCGTCCGTGACGGCAGCACCCGAGGAATCAGTAACCGCCCCGGTTACGGAACCATACGTGCTTTGGGCGTAGAGACAAATCGCCGAAGAAAGAACCATCAGAACGGAGACAACAAAAATCCACACAGAGCGGCTTCGCATAGATCGGCCTCTTCTTTCGTTTTTGCTGAGTTCCCCAATAACCTGAAAGTACTAGTGGCCGAGATTTTTGAATAAGTGGGTGTGCGTTGTCAAGCGGAAAATGAATCATTTGCATTTGATTAATCGTTAACCCTTGAAGGAAGTGGTATGCTCCCGCTCATGCCCGTAACCATGATGGACATCGCGAAAGATCTGAAGGTTTCGGTTGTGACGGTGTCGAAGGTGTTGCGGAATCAGGGACGGATCAGCGAGGCTACACGCAAGCGCGTGCTCAGCCACGCAAAGAAACTGAATTATCAGATGAATTGGGTGGCGCGCAGCCTGGTGACGCGGCGCACCTACACGATCGGTTTGCTTCTGCCGGAGTTCGCCCATCCCTTCTTTGCCGAGATTGCCCGCGCCGTGGCCAACAGCGTGCGGCCCCACGGCTATCACGTGCTGATCGCGTCGTTCGAGGAAGATCCGGAGCTGGAGGCGAGTGAAGTCGGTTCGCTTCTCGCACGGCAGGTGGACGGATTGATCATCGCCTCGGCGCAGCCATCGCGGCAGGCGGAGATGTTCAAGCGCGTGGCCGAACGCAAAACACCCTATGTTTTGATCGATCGTCCGATTCGCGGATTGCGCGCGTGTTTTGTGGGCGCGGACAACCGCGCCATCGGCCGGATGGCCACCGAGCACTTGATTGCGTGTGGCTGCCGCTGTATCGCCCACCTGCGGGGTCCGGAAGTGGGAATTGCCAATGAGAGACTCGAAGGCTACGGCAGAGCTTTGAGAAGTGCCGGCTTGCGGCACGATGCGAGATATGTCATCGATGCCGGGCACACCGATGCGACCGGATACGAAGGTATGCGGAAATTGTTAGACTTGAAGCCGCCCCCTGACGGAGTTTTCTGTTATAACGACCTCGTCGCGATCGGCGCCATGCGAGCCATCAGGGAGGCGGGGTTGGAATTGCCCCGCGATGTAGCTGTGGTCGGTGCTGGCAATGTGCACTACAACGACGCTCTATCGGTTCCGCTCACATCCGTCGATCAGGGAACCTGCAAAATTGGAACGCTGGCGGCCGAACTGCTTCTCGCGCGGATCGCTCCCAAGGGGACGCTGCGGCCGCAGACGATATTAATTCCGCCGCGGCTGGTGGAGCGTGAATCGACCCGGCGCTAGCAGCCAGCGCGTCACAATGAGCGTGGCCGCAAATCCAGAGAATCCAGGTCAAAGGATCAAGGTTGTTGAACACTTTGTTTCGCGGAGCATGTTTGCTCGTGGTTTTGCAGGCGAGCACTGCTGCCCCGCCGGTCTTCAACGTGATTACGCCGCGTGGTCTGGACTTTACTCTCGAAAATTCTCCGACGCCTCAAAAATATCTCATTGAAACCATGCCCGGCGGCGTCGCTCTTCTCGACTACAACAATGACGGACTGCTCGATATTTTTCTGGTCAATGGCGGCCGGATAACCAGCCCCATGACGATGCCAGAGAATTTCGACCGGCACGATCCGAAATATTGGAATCGCCTTTACCGGCAAAACAAAGATGGAACCTTCACCGATGTAACGCAACAAGCTGGTCTGGCAAATGCCGGCGATGGCAATTACGGGATGGGCGTTGCCGTGGGCGATTACGACAACGACGGTTTCCCGGATATCTACGTCACCAGCTACGGAAAAAACATTCTCTATCACAATAATGGCGACGGTACTTTCACGGACGTGACGGCAAAAGCGGGCGTCGCCGGCGGCGGATGGTCGGTCTCCGCTGGATTTTTCGACTACGATAACGACGGCAAACTCGATCTGTTCGTCACCCGTTACATGGACTGGGACACCAAGCACAGCCATGATTGCGGGGGAAATTATCACACCTACTGTCCGCCGGAAGAATTTCCGGCGACGACCAACATTCTTTATCACAACAACGGTGACGGAACTTTCACCGATGTGAGCAAAACCTCCGGCATCGCCGCTAAAAAAGGTCGCGCGCTCGGTGTGGCCTTTGCCGATTACGATGGCGATGGATTTACCGATATCTACGTTGCCAACGACGGCATGCAACAATATCTGTTTCACAACAACGGCAACGGTACCTTCAGTGAAGTCGGACTGGAAGCGGGCGCCGCACTCTCGCAGGATGGACGGCGGCTTTCGGGCATGGGCGTGGTGTTTCAGGACTATGACAACGACGGCCGTCCCGATGCCGTCGTCACCGAGTTGCCGCGAGAAATTTACGGCGTCTACCACAACGACGGCGATGGCTCGTTCAGCTATCGCAGTCTCGAAACCGGTCTTGGCTTGCTCTCGAGCGGTAGTTCCGGCTGGGGAGTGGGGCTTGAAGACTTCGATAACGATGGATGGAAAGACTTGTTTGTTGCCCAGGGGCACGTGTTGGATAATGTCGAGCAAATCGATCCCTCGCTTCACTATCTGGAAAAGCCTCTGCTTGCCATGAATCACAACGGCCGTTTTGAACGAGTCGATTCCGGTGCGCCGGCGCCATGGGCGGCGCGCGGCGCGGCTTTCGGCGATTTAAATAATGATGGCTGGCAGGATGCCGTGATTACCGTGCTCGGCGGACATCCGCAGGTATTTATGAATCGGGGCGGCAAAGCTCATTGGCTTACGATCACGCTTCGCGGCACGCGCAGCAATCGCGATGGCTTCGGAGCGCGCGTGCAGGTGAACAGACAAACACGCTTCGCAACTTCTTCCGGCAGTTATCTTTCGGCAAGCGACAAGCGCCTTCACTTTGGACTGGGCTCGGCGGAAAAAGCGAAAGTCGAAGTCACCTGGCCTTCGGGAATTCATCAAACTCTAAATGACGTTCGCACCGACCAGTTTCTGGAAATGCGTGAACCGGAGAAGCCGTGATTCACGTCCTTTTATTTCTCGCCCTCGCCGGGCAGGCTGCGTCGCCGCAAGTTGCCGAGCACATGCAGGCTGGAATCGCGGCCGAGAAAGAAAAAAATTTCGACGTCTCCATCGAAGAATTCAAGCAGGTGACCGAACTCGATTCGTCCTATGTGGATGGTTTTCTCGGCCTCGGCCAGGCGTATATGGATGAAGGCGATTATGGATCGGCGATTCCACCGCTGAAACACGCGCTGGAACTCAGTCCAGACTCGCTGCCCGCGCATCAGTTGCTCGGCTACTCGCTGCTTTCGCAAGGCTATGCCGGCGAAGCCATTCCGCATTTGCAGCGCCTGTCCGATAAAACCACGTTAGGGATCGCGCAGATCCAGACCGGTCAGTTGGGCGAAGCGGTTGCGAATCTCGAAACAGCGCTGACCGAGCATCCGAACAATCCGGACATCCTTTATTATCTGGGCCGCGCCAGTGGCCTTTTGGCCAAGCAGTCCATCGATACGCTGCTCGCCGCTTACCCCGATTCGGCGCGCGCGCACCAGGCGATGGCGGAAAACTATTATGTGCTGCGCCGCATGGAAGATGCCGAAAAAGAATACAAAGAGGCTCTGCACTTGCGCCCAGGCTTGCCCGAGGTGCATCTTGCTCTCGGCGAAGTTTACGCGGGAGCGTTTCAATGGCCGAAAGCTGAAGAACAATTTCGCATCCAGGTGAAGCTGCAGCCGGGAAATGCAGAAGCCGCGTACCGGCTGGGCCAGGCGTTGCTGGAACAGGGCAAGGCGCATGAGGCGCGAGCCGAGCTTGTTCGCGCCGACAAGTTAATGCCCGATATGCCGGAAACCCTATATGCGCTGGGCAAGGCGGCTTCTCTCGAAGGCGATAATGCCGCCGCAGAAAAGGCGTGGACGAAGCTACTCTCAATCGAGAAGCAAAGTTCGCTGGCGGCGCAAGCCCACTTCGGACTCGCTGGTATTTATCGTAAGCAGGGCAAGACGGCAGAAGCGAAACAGGAAATGCAGGCATTCGAAAGCCTGCAGCCGGCGACGCCGAAATAAAATTCTCCCCGATACTGCCCGCGGGTTGCGTTGGTTGCGGGGGGGTGGATTTGAACCACCGACCTTTGGGTTATGAGTGATCTTAAACGTGTGTAATCAACAACTTATGACGGCACGGATGGTCGCTTAGGCTTCTGGAAACGCAAAGGAAGAGTTTTTTCGTAACCGACAATTGGGAGGGCGTCGGAAAGAGATTTTCTTTTGCTGTACTGTTGCCTACTTTTGTTCATCTTAATCTTCGTTTTCTCCTAGGCGAATTTTTAGGCGAAGCGCCCAGAGTGCATTCCACGTTGCGAACCCGTCGTTGAGGATGAGCCCAATGAGTCTTCCCGCCGGTGGTTGTGTGGAAGACTAATTTGAGCTGGTTTCAAAAGGCCACCCGTGTGCCGCTCGACGTACATATGTAGAGATCGCCAGTTCCGCCAGTATCTGAAAAAAGCGAGCCCTTTGTACAACTTTCCGACGGAATGGTACTTCCCGCGGCCCAAGCTTCGACATTAGCGCTCGTGCTGCTGGTAAAACGAGAGCAGGCGAGGTTCCCGCCGGAACTCCAGTCTGCGATGCAGCCAGGCAAGGTATTGGCCGCCTATAAAAAGCAAACCCAGCGCCAACGTAATCAGCAGCCAGCGCATAGGCGCCGCAATCTGGCTTTCGACCCCGCGAGTGTATTCTGCAAATCGACGGCGCCCGATTTCGAGGGCAACGCTGCTGGCGAGCAAGACGAATGTGTTGGCGAAAAGAATGGGCGGCAGAGGAATGGGCTGCCAATTGAATCCCGCCCCCTGGCGAACCACCAAAGCACTGGTGAGCGCGGCGAATGACATAGTAATCGCCGCAAGCGCCACCCAAATGCCGGTTTTGGCAGTTTCGGGAGCGCGATCCTCGAGCCAAGGCAAATT
>JASHTD010000537.1 GCA_030040725.1 Candidatus Sulfotelmatobacter sp.
TTACCCGGTGCGCTCTCTTCTAGATGTGATTCACTTCGTGAATTCCGGCAACGGCATCGTGCCTTTGAAAGCGGATGGCGATGCGCTGCTGCGCGAATCGCAGGAGTTTTTCGTCGACTTCAAAGATGTGCGGGGCCAGCAGACCGCCAAGCACGCCATCGAGATCGCCTGCGCCGGAGGCCACAACATTCTGATGATCGGTCCGCCCGGCTCCGGCAAGACGATGCTTGCCAAACGCATGCCGACGATTTTGCCGCCGCTTACGTTCGAGGAAGCGTTGGAGACAACCAAGATTCACAGTGTGGCCGGCATACTGGAAGCGGGCAGCGGGTTAGTTGGGAAGCGCCCGTATCGCTCTCCGCATCACACCATCTCCGATGCTGGATTGATTGGCGGTGGCATGATTCCGCGTCCCGGCGAAGTTTCCCTTTCGCACAATGGCTTGCTTTTTCTCGACGAACTGCCCGAATTCCCCCGCAATGTCCTGGAAGTGTTACGCCAGCCACTCGAGGACGGCTCGGTGACGATCGCCCGCGCCGCTATGGCGCTCACCTTTCCTGCGCGATTCATGCTTGCGGCGGCCATGAATCCGTGCCCTTGTGGCTTTCACAACGACCGGACGCGCGAGTGCCAGTGCACTACTCCGATGATTCAACGGTATATTTCGAAGATCTCCGGTCCGTTGATGGACCGCATCGACATTCACATCGATGTCCCGGCGGTGAACTATAAGGAAATGCGATCGACCAATGAGCCGGAAAGTTCAGGGAAGATTCGCGAGAGAGTTGTGCGCACCAGAGAAAAGCAGATCCAACGTTTTGCTGCGTCCCGGCAGAAGATCTACTGCAATGCGCAGATGTCTTCGCGTCACATTCGCATGTTCTGCGATCTTTCTACAGATTGCGAACGCCTGCTCGAACGCGCCATGACGCAGCAGGGACTGAGTGCTCGCGCTCACGATCGCATTCTGAAAGTGTCACGCACCATCGCCGATATGGAGGACACGGCCGCGATCGAACCCAAGCATATCGCCGAAGCGATTCAATACCGCTCGCTCGACCGCACTTATTGGACGTAGTTCCCGATAAGAACAAACCGCCGTACATCGCAAAGAAAACCGCCGGGGATTGCTCCCCGGCGCTGGTTTGCGGAAAGTGCTCTTACTCGTAGTTCACGGTGCCCATCAGACCGAACGACATACCGTTGCACTGCTGTCCGTCAAGGCCCAATGAGGAATCGCACCAGTTCGCCCACGTGAATCCGAAATAACTCGAATTCAAGAACATCTCGTGGTTGGTTTCGCGCCCACCATAGATATTGTTGGTTCGCTGCGTTGAGTTGGAAACGAAGAATCTTCCTTCGCTGCAGCTGCCATCCTGCGCGCCATTGGTGCAGTTCGGTGTGACATTGAACCAATAGCCGCCGGGGCCGAGCACGAGTGGTGTCGCCAGATTAATGGCGATGCTGTATTCGTTCAGTCCCAGGAAGTTACGTCCGGTTGCCGCGACCTGGATGCTGCCGGTTCCAGAGGCCAGGCTGACGCCCCCGTTGCCTTCGGTTACGCCGCTGCGCACATCATAAGATGCGGTCAACGGATCGAAGTTAGCATCCGCCTGCACGTTGAACAGAATGCCCGTGATCGTCACGCTGACCGACGGGATTACGTTGAAATTGCCATAAGTTGAACTGCCAGGGATGAGCAGGCTGTTCTCATCCGACAAACCAGCAGCATTGATATCGGAAGTGTTGAGATCGCCGCCATAAAACAAGCACGGGCTGCAGAGCGCGGGGGGTGTCCCGGAAGGCGCCATATGAAAGACTTCATCGGCATTGCCGGCCAGGTGCTGCGACGGCGTAGGCCTCTTCTGGGCCGCCGCCGAGAGACTGAGCGCTACTACCAAAGCTGCTGCGAAAAGCGTCGTTTTCACTCGATTCCTCCTGTTCGATTTTTCGCTATTCTTTTTCGGGATCGCGGTTCACGTTCGTCCTTAGAACCGCTCCTTGCAATCTCTTGCATGGTTAGCTGGCTCATTACTCCGTTCCACGCAAACCAAACGACATGCCGGCGCACTGAATCGTGTTGAACCCAAGGCTCGAATCGCACCAGTTAGCGAAGGTGAATCCGAAGTAAGTCGAGTTCAAGTACATCTGGTGAACCGGTTGCCAGCTGCCATTGATCTGGTTTGCGAGGTTCGAGTTGGAAACGAATTGCCGGAACACGTTGCAGCTGCCATCCAGTGTGTTCAGGCACTGCGGAGTTACGTTGAACCAATAGGTCCCGGAGGTAAGCGATATGCTGGGAATCGAAACTTCGACGCTATACTCATCCAACCCGAGGAAGTTCCTGCCTGTTGCCTGCACAACAATCGTACCGCTGCCGCTGGCGATGCTGGTCCCGCCGTCGCCGTCGGATACTCCGGTGCGAATGTCATAGGTGGCGTTCATCGGATCGAAAGCGGCGTCCGCTTGAATGTTGAAGACGATGCCGGTCACATTTCCGGTGACGCCGGTGGGAATCGTCACTGCGCCGTAGGTTGAACTACCGCCCAAGATCAGGAGCGTGTTTTCATCCGACATACCTGCCGCGTTGGCGTTGTTAACGTTGATGTCGCCGCCGTAGAAAAGGCAGGGCCTGCATAGTGCTGGCGGGGTGGATGGCGTGCGGTTTGAATGGGGAAGCGCTGCGGATGGATCGCCCGCGCGATGAATCGACGGAGACGGCTTTTGACCGTCCGCCGCAACGGCGGAGAGGCTGAGCGCTAGCACGAACGCAAAAGCAACAAGCGTTGTTTTCACTATATTCCTCCTCTGGGTTTTTCTTTGCCAAGACAAAAACCGTTTTCTCAGGCATGCGAAACGGCCCGCTGAGTCTATGCTGGTGACGAAAGTAATGCAATGGAGAACAAAGTACCCAATCGCATAAAGCTGGCTTCCCGTAAGGCTTTCGGAGCGGCACAAAGAAGAAAGTTGCAGAAATCTGCATACTGCGGTGCAAGATCGATCGGAGTCTGAAGAAGTTCTTAAGCGACTTGGAACTGGCTACGATTTCACTGCTGAATGGACTGACCGGTCCTGCGCTCGGGGCCTATGATTAGACTTCTTTCCACTCCCTTACGGTGGAATTGACCATTGCCGTCCAACCTGTTATAAAGGCACGTTTTGCTCTCGCAGGCAGGAAGCATTTCTCCGCCGGCCGAGGCAAACTCCGACGCGGCCAAACTCCAACCCTGCCGTTGTAGGTTTTGCGGTGGAAGCGTGTTCGGAATTCCGGCAACTGAATCCCTCAGACCTTTGGCTGAGGGCGTGCTTGCACGCAGGGATTCTTCGCCGGAAGGCAGTGCCTAAACACGTTTGAAAAATTCCTGAAAACCGATTCATTGGAGGATTTGTTATGCGCACCTGGCTCGCCACTGCTGCGTTCCAAGGACGCCGTGCGGTGTCTGCTTTCCTAAGAAATGCTTGCCTGAAAAAGACCATCGCAATGGCCACGCTGCTTATGATCACGGCTTCAGCCGCGCTCGCTCAACCTGCCCCCGAGGCCGGCGGCGAAGCGTCTTTGAAACTTCCCGATCTTTCCCAGGTCAGTTTCTTTAACGGTGCGATCAATGGCCACCGCTTGCTGATGATCGGCATCCTGTTCTGCCTTTTCGGCTATGCCTTTGGCATGACGATCTACATGCGTCTCAAGAACCTGCCGGTGCATCGCGCCATGCGCGAAATCTCCGAGCTCATCTACGAGACCTGCAAGACCTACCTCATGACGCAAGGGCGCTTCATCCTGCTGCTATGGGTCTTCATTGCCGTCATTATTCTGTTGTACTTCGGCCTGCTGCAGCACATGGAGGCGATGCGCGTCCTGATCATTCTGGCGTTCAGCCTGGTTGGAATCGCGGGCAGTTACGGCGTCGCCTGGTTTGGCATCCGGGTCAACACCTTTGCAAATTCGCGCACTGCGTTCGCCTCGCTTCCGGGCAAGCCGTACCCGGTTTATCAGATTCCGCTGGAAGCCGGCATGAGCATCGGGATGATGTTGATCAGCGTCGAGCTGCTGATCATGCTGATCATCCTTCTCTTTATACCCGGCGATTATGCCGGACCATGTTTTATTGGATTCGCCATCGGCGAATCGCTGGGCGCAGCCGCGCTCCGCATTGCAGGCGGCATTTTCACCAAGATTGCCGACATCGGCTCCGACTTGATGAAGATTGTTTTCAAAATCAAGGAAGACGATGCGCGCAACCCCGGCGTGATTGCCGACTGCACGGGAGACAACGCTGGCGACTCGGTTGGGCCGTCCGCCGATGGATTTGAAACCTATGGCGTCACCGGCGTCGCGCTGATCACCTTCATCCTTCTCGGTGTGACGAGTCCGGTTGTGAAAGTACAGTTGCTGGTCTGGATTTTCGTCATGCGCGTGATCATGCTAGTGGCCAGCGCGGTGTCTTACTTCCTGAACAGCGCAATCGCTTCAGGCAAGTACAAGAACGTCGATGAAATGAACTTCGAGCATCCGTTGACTTCGCTCGTGTGGATCACTTCCATCGTCTCCATAGCTCTCACTTTTGTCACTTCATATTTCGTGATTCCAGAACTCAGCGGCGATACCTCGCAGTGGTGGAAGCTGGCGATCATCATTTCCTGCGGAACTCTGGCCGGTGCTATCATTCCCGAACTGGTGAAGGTATTCACTTCCGTCGAGTCCCGTCACGTGAAAGAAGTGGTGACATCCGCCGAAGAGGGCGGGGCATCGCTAGGCATTCTGTCAGGATTTGTGGCCGGCAATTTCTCCGGCTATTACCTCGGGTTATCGATGGTTGTTCTGATGGCGATTGGCTCTTACGTCAGCACGCTCGGCCTGGCGTCGGCAGCCACCATGCTTGCTCCTGCGGTCTTCGCCTTTGGGCTGGTCGCCTTTGGTTTCCTTGGCATGGGGCCGGTAACCATCGCCGTCGACTCCTACGGGCCCGTCACCGACAATGCTCAGTCGGTTTACGAACTTTCTCTCATTGAGCAGGTTCCTAATGTAGAAGCTGAAATTCAGAAAGACTTCAATATGCCGGTGAACTTTGACCGGGCGAAGCATCTGCTGGAAGCCAACGACGGCGCCGGCAATACGTTCAAAGCCACGGCGAAGCCGGTTCTCATCGGCACGGCGGTCGTGGGAGCTACCACGATGATTTTCTCTATCATCATGGCTCTGACCAACGGGCTTACCGAAAACGTCGGCAAGCTTTCTTTGCTGCATGCTCCATTCTTCCTTGGTTTGATTACCGGCGGCGCGGTGATTTACTGGTTCACCGGCGCCTCCACGCAAGCGGTGACCACCGGAGCTTATCGCGCGGTCGAGTTTATCAAGGCGAACATTAAGCTCGAGGGCGTAGTCAAGGCTTCGGTTGCAGACAGTAAGAAAGTTGTTGAGATCTGCACCAAGTACGCGCAAAAGGGTATGTTAAACATCTTCATCGCGGTGTTCTTTGCCACGCTGGCATTCGCCTTCGTCGAGCCGTTTTTCTTTGTCGGTTATCTGATATCGATCGCCATCTTCGGGCTGTACCAGGCGATCTTCATGGCCGATGCCGGCGCCGCCTGGGACAACGCCAAGAAAATCGTTGAGGTCGAACTCAAGCAGAAGGGAACTGAACTGCATGCCGCGACGGTCATCGGCGATACAGTCGGTGACCCATTCAAAGATACGTCGTCGGTAGCCTTGAATCCGATCATCAAGTTCACCACGCTGTTCGGATTGCTGGCGGTTGAGCTGGCAGTCTCTCTGGCTCAGGAGCAGGGCGCAATGATTACGAGCGTTCTAGCTTTGGTGTTTTTCTTTGCCTCATTCGTCTTTGTCTACCGTTCGTTCTACGGCATGAGGATTCGAAGCGACAAAGCGTAGAGCGCCGATTGTGGTGAAATCGAAATGCCATCCCTTGTGGGATGGCATTTTTGTTTTGCGGTAAGGTCCTACCTTTGCTGTCTCCTTATCAAGGAGATCCCACCCAGTCATTCCCGCCCCAGGGAAACGATCAAGGGGTTCATGGTAGTACTTCACCTGATCTCAACTTAATTTTCCGGAACTTTCATTCGCAATCGTCGTATAGAGCTTCAGGCGAGGTGTGCATGAAGTGTTTCGGTTGCTGGCTCGTCTTGCTGGTTCCTGGGTTGCTGCACGCTCAGCAAGCTCTTGAGACTTCGGCACAACAGAAGTTCATTTCCGGAGGCACGATTCGCTTGCACCTGGAAGCCGGGGGCTACACCGTCACTCCCGCAGATTCTGAAAACATCGTTGTGACCTGCCGCGCTCATACGGAGGAACAACTCAGGCGCGTCAAGGTGGAGATCAGACCGACAGCCTCAATAGCCGACGTTTATGTTTCCGAGACCCCGCACAACAACTTCCAGGCCACCATCGAGGTTCCTCGTCATTCCAATCTCTGGGCCAGACTGTCAGCGGGAGAACTGGACGTCGAAGATCTGGAAGGCGATAAGAATGTCGAGGTTTTTGCTGGACGCATTCAGATTGACATTCCCCACCCTGAGCTGTACGGTCACCGCGATGCTTCGGTCACAACCGGCAGCATTGAGTCGTCGGCGTTCGATGTCTCTAAAGGGGGGCTGTTCCGGTCATTCGAGCAGCACGGTCCGGGGAAGTACCGTCTGCATGCGCACGTGATGGCGGGAGAGATCGATCTGCACGGGAGCGACTAAACTCCCGCCCACAGAACGACAGAAACGAAGAATACGTATAGAGCATGCCAATGCTCCGCGGGGCATTCTCTCTGCCTATCCAAGAGAATGGTAGAAATTCACCTCTATAGGGCAACTCTTTCCGTTATTTCGGGTTTTCCATCTGTAGGGCCGCGCCATGTCCCTCCTTCGGTATATCGTCTGCATCGTCCTCCTGAGCTTCGCCGCATGGATCGCTTTAGCCTGCGGAAGCAGTCGTAAACTCCTGTCTATCACGGTGAGCCCGGCGTCCGCCGATGCGCAAGGCTATCGTAACGGTGAAGTCCCATTCGTTGCTACGGGGCATTACAACTCGTCGCCAGTAACCGTTACTCCCCTGCAAGCGAATTGGGGTGCGGCATTGTTCCAGAGTGAGAATGGCACGATGGTCCCAACCAATGGAGCCGTTTCAGTGGACGCTAACGGCGTTGCCAAGTGCGGCACCAGTGCCTCCGGAACCTACTCCATCGCCGCTTCGGTCCAACTGCCCTATTCGGGGCCTGCGCTTCCGTGCCCATCGCCGGTGTACAGCAATGAGGCAGCGTGCCCTAACGTCGTCGGTACCGCCCAGTTGACTTGCCCGTGAGTCGTCGAGCGTTGATTATCGAAGTATCTCCATTACCGCTCGCCACCGTAAGTTGCTGCGCTAGTTGGAACCCTTCATCTTTTCTTTCACGCTGTGCGCCAGCTTTTCGATCTGATCGGCCTTCTTGATCACGTCGAGCGACAATACGTCCGCATTCGACTTGTCGACATACTCCTTCAATTCTGTGGCCAGCTTCACCAGTCTGTCGGTGTCACTCACCAGCGTCTTCTGCCGCTGTTCGTTGACTCTTTTGGCTAGATCGTGCGATATCTGCTGCTGCATTTGGTCGCCGGCATCATCTCGGCCGCTATTCATCGGCGGGCCCGGCCTTTGGGGCATGGCCTGCGCCTGCGCAGAAATGGACAAAAGCAAGCTGATTAGAAAAGCCCAGATGATTTTTTGGGATCCCACGGTGCCCTCGAAAACGGGTCGGAGCTTCATCCCCGCTGGTGAAAGTATGACACTTCGAGCGGTGGGTGAAAAGAAATACCGTGACAGGCGGGTCTTTTTGAAACGTACAAAAGGACAAAGCCTCTTAGCGTGAGCCGGAGGCTTGCCAAATTTGCCTTTGCGCGGGATCGTTACAGCGCGCTCATGTTCGAGAGAAATTCGCCGTTGGTCTTCGTCTTGCTCAGCTTGTCGATCAGCAGTTCCATGGCTTCCACCGGCGACAACGGGTTCAGCACCTTGCGCAACACCCAGATGCGCGACAGATCTTCGCGCGGAATGAGCAGTTCTTCTTTACGCGTGCCGGAGCGTTGAATATCGATTGCGGGAAACACACGCTTATCGACCAGCTTGCGCTCCAGAATGATTTCGCTATTGCCCGTGCCTTTGAATTCTTCAAAGATCACGTCGTCCATGCGCGAACCGGTGTCGATCAGCGCGGTAGCGATAATCGTCAGCGAGCCGCCTTCTTCAATATTTCGCGCGGAGCCGAAAAATCTCTTCGGCCGCTGAAGTGCGTTGGAATCCACGCCGCCAGAAAGCACTTTGCCCGAAGGCGGAACAATCGTGTTGTAAGCGCGGGCGAGGCGCGTGATCGAATCGAGCAAGATCACTACATCGCGTTTGTGCTCGACCAGTCGCTTGGCTTTTTCGATCACCATCTCGGCGACTTGGACGTGCCGGGCGGCGGGTTCATCGAAAGTCGAGGAAATCACTTCGCCCTTTACCGAGCGCTGCATGTCCGTGACTTCTTCTGGGCGCTCGTCGATCAGCAGCACCATCAGCACGACTTCCGGATGATTGGTTGTGATTGAGTTTGCGACGTTCTGCAACAACATGGTCTTGCCCGCGCGGGGAGGAGAAACAATCAGGCCGCGCTGGCCTTTGCCGAGAGGGGTCAGCAAATCCATTACGCGCGCACTGGAATTTTCTCGAGTGGTTTCCAGCTTGATGCGCTCCTGCGGATAGAGCGGAGTGAGGTTGTCAAACAGTATCTTGTTGCGCGCTTCTTCCGGCGATTCAAAATTCACCGCCTCGATCTTTACTAGCGCGAAATACTTTTCGCCCTCATGGGGAGGCCGCACCTGCCCACTGATGGTGTCGCCAGTTTTCAAATCGAACTTGCGAATCTGCGACGGCGACACGTAAATGTCATCCGGTCCAGGCAGGTAGTTGTAATCCGGCGAGCGCAGGAAGCCGTAGCCGTCGGGCAGAATTTCGAGTACGCCCTCGGCAAAAATATGGCCTTCTTTTTCGCTCTGCGCCTGCAGGATTTTGAAGATCAGATCCTGCTTGCGCAATCCGCTCGCCCCGGGCAGCTCCAAGGTCCTTGCGATCTTGGTCAGCTCGGTAATGTTCTTTTCTTTCAATTCAGCAATGGTCATGATGCATCCTAAAAGCGACCACCTAAACCCGAGCACTTGCGCGTATTCGTCTCAGCGTGGTCGGAAGATTCCAAAAGGAGGGTATTCAGGGAAGACAAAAATCTATAAGGCAGGCGGACCGGGCTGCTTAAGCAGCCCGCCTTTGTGCCTCAGCAAAATTTTCCGGCTCCGACAGAACATCCTGCCGCTCCGCGCCCGCGATCCGGTCCAAAACTCCATTCATCGTTTCCTGGATTCTGGTGCTGGGCCGGTGGAACTTCCGCGTGGCCTTGGAGGCGAGCTGGCAAAGCATATAACGGTTCCGTAACGTCTGTAAAGCATCGAACACACGATCAGAGCGCATGTCGTCCTGCTCCTTCCTTATAATATGGGTAATTTCGCTTAGCCTCGAGCCTCTGCCGGAACGTCCCAGAACCCCTGGAAACCGTTCCATATCATTCACATGTAAGGTTTTAAAGGAGTTAAGCGCAAATCCCTACAGAATAGATGCGCAACTGGACCCCTAAGATGCTCATATTTCCTGATTTGGGCTGACTGGCCGAGATCGCCTTCGAGCAGGATAGGAAGTCCCGAATCCCGTGGAACGAATCACTCTACCCGGAATCATGAAAGAGGTCAACAGTTTTCTT
>JASHTD010000538.1 GCA_030040725.1 Candidatus Sulfotelmatobacter sp.
GATCTTTACCGCT
This sequence comes from Candidatus Sulfotelmatobacter sp., assembly GCA_030040725.1. Classification (GTDB taxonomy): domain Bacteria; phylum Acidobacteriota; class Terriglobia; order Terriglobales; family Acidobacteriaceae; genus Sulfotelmatobacter. The sequence goes on from JASHTD010000538.1 coordinate 14, forward strand.
TGTACCGGAAGTTGCCGCAACCCGATCAAGGATGAGTTTCCGGTTCCAAAATCATCCAGAACCACACCTACATCGAGCTGCTTCAGATTCGCAAGAATGCTTTCTGTCGTTTTGGAATCGGCCGCAGCCACCGGTTCGGTTACCTCCAGCTGGAGCTGCGACGCTTCGATCCCTGTCTCGCGCAAGGCGCTTCGCAGCTCGGAGACGAATCGAACGTCGGCTAATTGTTTCGCGGAAATATTGGCACTGATACTGATCCGCGATGCGGCGGGAGTTTCTCCGATCCAGTAGCTCAGCTGACGGCACGCCTCCAGAATGAGCCATTGACCGGCGGAGGCCAGCAGTCCGGCGTTTTCCGCGCTAGTGATGAACTTGTGGGGCGAGATCAAACCCTGCTCCGGATGTTGCCAGCGCAGCAACGCCTCGAAGCCGGCGATCTGCCCGCTTCGGATTTCAACGATCGGTTGGTAATACACGCGGAACTGGCGCTTGACCAGCGCGTGCCGCAACTCAGCTTCCAGCTGCAGTTGGTTCACTGCTTGGGCATGCATGACGTCACTGAATACTTCACAGCGGCCGCCGCCGAGCGCCTTGGCACGCCGCATCGCGGTATCGGCCTCCTGGAGAAGGTCTTCGGCTCGTTCTTGCGCTATAGTGCTCAGCGCGATGCCGATGCTGGCCGAACAGCGGACTTCCTGACTTCCAAACTGGCTTTCGACGAAGATTGGTTCGCTCACGGCAGAGAGAATGCGGGATCCAGCGCGCATGGCGTCGCTCGGATCGCGCACGCCTTCGAGCAGGATGGTGAATTCGTCTCCACCCATTCTGGAGAGCACGGCGCTTTTGAACGGGAAATCATCGTGCGGACGCGAAAGTGTGTCTTCTTTTCTCAGGCAGGATCCGAGCCGGTCGGCGATTTGGACGAGCACGCGATCGCCCGCAGCCGATCCCATCGCGTCGTTGAGCCGCTTGAAGTCATCGAGGTCGGCTATGAGGACGGCATATTGAAGCTCAGCCTTCCGGCGCGAGCGATCGAACAGCTGCTGAAGGCGATCCAGAAACAGCCGCCGGTTTGGAAGCCCGGTAAGGGCATCGTGAAATGAGTGATGCTCCAGTTGCTGTTCGGCTTGTTTTCGCTCCGTGATATCGCGATTGACAATCACCAGCTTGGTGACTTCGCCCTTTTCATTGCGGATGGCGCGAGCGATCGATTCCAGAACTTTCCAGCTTCCGTCCTTGTGTCGGATGCGATATTCCAGTTGCCTGCCGACCCCGGTAGAACGCGCTTCGCGCGCGGCCTCCAGCACCTTGAAGCGATCGTCGGGATGAATCTGCTCGAAGGCCGAGGTCTCGCCTAATTCCGCCGCGCTGTAGCCCAAAATGCGTTTATACGCGGGGCTGTTATAAAGACGGTGTCCCTTGACGTCGACTAATGCGATCATGTCGGCGGCGTTTTCGGCCACGATCCGAAACAGTTCTTCACGCTTAGCCGAATTGACGTGGGTTCGGTGCATGCTCAGCCACTGCCAAAACACCAGGAGGGCTAGTCCCGCCAGAGCCGACCAAGTCCACAACGGAGGCATATGAGCTGAATATCGGCAATTCCGCGCAAAAGATTTAGCCGGCGATAGCGTCTGCGATTCCAGGCGTGCATAATGACTGCATGTCCGCCGAAAAGGCCGTTCGCCGCCTGAAGACTTACGCTGGCGCCCAGGGATATGTTTATCAATATTATTTCGTGGGGCAGCGGGCCGCGCTGGCTAACGACCCAGAAGCGCCTGCGACGGAATTTGTTTTCGACGTCACCTCAGATCGCAAGCTGACCTACGCTGTAAGCGTATTTCTGCCGGAAGTGGCGGTGACGGCGTGGGCATCCGCCCATGGCCGCCCGCTGACGGAATCTGAAGAATATGCAGCGGCCAAGCTACGCCTCTTTCGGGCGTTCGATGAAGTGGAGGATGTGCAGGCGCGCGGGCGTCGCCTGGCGATCGATGCCGCTTCTCTGGATGAGGCGTTGTCTCAGTTAGGCCTGGAATAACCGCGTACTTGTGTGACCTAAATCACAACCTGCAGTGACGCTTGCCGTATCTTGCGACGGTTCCTGATGGGCAGAATATAATTCGTGGAACAGGAAATCGGGGTTGCTGGGGCAAACGAGCAAGACGAAACTACAGGCCACGGAGGGCGTACTCCGGCTTGCATTAAGCTCTTCTGACTCCGATACTTAGCTGACATATGTCACTGCTTTGGTTACGCTTCGCGCTGGCTTGCTACTTCGTCGGGCTGATCTACGCGTTCTTTGCGCTCACCCGCACCAGCGACCTTTTCAGCCGCATTGCGCTCCATGCCGCCAGCCTCGGCATGGTGTTCCATTTTGTGTCATTGGTCGAGTTGTTTCTCTCTGGGCAAGTGGTCTGGGCATCGGTTCACAACGGCGAATCGTTATTGGCGTTTCTGTCGATGTCATTTTTCATGATCATCTACGCGATCTACAGGACCACCTCACCCGGCGTCGTCGTGTTTCCGATTGTCTTTTTCCTGACGTTCGTTGCCGCGGTGGATGAGCAACCAGTGCTGCTTACGTCTTTCGTGCAGCACAAAGGATGGCTGATCGCTCATATCATTCTCATCTTCACCGGCTATGCCGCCCTGGTGCTGAGCTTCGGGGCAAGTGTGCTTTATCTGATCCAGGAGCGACGTCTGAAAGCGAAGAAGCCGAGCAGCTTGATTTCGTTCCTTCCAGCACTTGAAGTGATCGATCAGATCGGCTACCGTTCTCTACTGCTCGGCTTTCCTTTTATGACGCTCGGCCTGATCACCGGTTCGGTCGTGGCCATGTCAGCCTACGGGCGCATCGATTTTGCGGATCCCAAGATTCTACTTTCCCTGCTCATGTGGGTGGTGTACATGATCATGGTTTTCACCCGCTGGAACTCCGGATGGCGTGGGCGCCGTGCGGCAGTTCTCGCGACTTGCGCAGTCGTCGCGGCCATCGTGGCCTGGGCGGCAAACTACTTCTCGGCCATCCACAGGTTTGCCTCATGAGATATCAACTCATCGGCGTAAACCACAAGAGTGCTCCGCTGGAAGTGCGCGAGCGGTTGGCAATTCCGGAGTCGCGGCTGCCGGATTGCTGCCGCGATCTCGCGGCCTACCCTGGAATCGAGGAAGGCATGATCATTTCCACGTGTAACCGCGTAGAGATGATTGCTCACACCACCAACGGATCAGCCGACCTCCGCGGCTTTTTACATGATCATTTTCAGCTCAAGGCGGAGGATCTTGACCCGCACTTGTACGAATTTCGCGAAAAGGATGCGGTGCGGCACGTGTTTCGCGTGGCTTCGAGCCTCGATTCAATGGTAGTGGGCGAAGCCCAGATTCTCGGCCAGGTGAAAGAGGCTTATGCGACGGCGCGCGCGGTAGGCGCGGTTCGCGGACAACTGGATCAGCTTTTCACTCGCGCCTTTGCCGTGGCCAAGCGCGTGCGCACTGAGACCGCCGTGGGATCGTCATCGGTTTCGATTGCTTCGGTTGCGGTTGAGCTGGCGAAAAAGATTTTCGGAACGCTGCAAGGGAAGAATGTTTTTATCGTTGGCGCGGGCAAGATGAGCGAATTGGCGGCGCGGCATTTAATGGCGCACGGCTGCGCCTCGATTTTCGTCGCCAACCGTACGTATGAGCGCGCCATCGGACTGGCGCAGCGTTTCAACGGCCAAGCCATCAAGTTCGAAGACCTCTATAACTCCTGCGACAAGGCCGATATCGTTATCACGTCAACCGGCGCGCCGCACGCGATTTTCCGCCGCGAGCATGGAGAGCAGTTTCTCGCGCGCCGTAAAAACAAGCCGATGTTTTTCATCGACATCGCGGTTCCGCGCGATGTTGCCCCGGAAATGGCCAAGCTCG
>JASHTD010000539.1 GCA_030040725.1 Candidatus Sulfotelmatobacter sp.
CTGCAAGGCTTGATCGCGCAGCGACTGGAACAAAACGCTGGTGAGATAGCGCTCGCCGAAATCCGGCAGCACCACAACCACCAGCTTGCCTGCGTTTTCCTTCCGCGCAGCAACTTTCAGGGCGGCAAAAGTCGCGGCGCCGGATGAAATGCCTACCAGCAATCCTTCTTCTTTGGCGAGGCGGCGAGCCATGTCGATGGCTTCGTCGTTGGTGACGGTGACGATCTCGTCGATGAAATCGGTGCGAAGAATCTTGGGAACGAAACCGGCGCCGATGCCCTGTATCTTGTGCGGCGAGGGCTTGCCGCCGGAGAGCACCGCGCTATCGGCCGGCTCGACGGCCACGGCTTGGAATGACGGTTTCTTCGGCTTGATGTATTCGCAGACCCCGGTGAGGGTTCCACCGGTGCCGATGCCGGAGACGAGAAAATCTACGCGGCCATCGGTGTCATTCCAGATTTCGGGTCCGGTGGTTTCAAGGTGAATTTTTGGATTCGCGGGATTATCGAATTGCTGCAGGATGTAACCATTGGGAGTGTTAGCCAGAATCTCCTCGGCTTTGGCGATGGCGCCGGGCATGCCCTTCGGACCCGGGGTTAATACAATCTCGGCGCCCAGGGCCAGCAGGAGCACGCGGCGCTCGAGACTCATAGTCTCGGGCATGGTGAGGATGAGTTTGTAGCCTTTGACGGCGGCCACGAAGGCCAGCGCAATGCCGGTGTTGCCACTGGTTGGCTCGATCAGAACAGTCTTGCCGGGGTGAATCCTGCCGGAGCGCTCCGCTTCGCCGATCATGCTCATGCCGATGCGGTCTTTGACGCTGGCACAGGGATTCTTGCTTTCCAGCTTGGCCACGATCTCGGCCGCGCAGCCCTTGTTTACTTTGTTGAGCCGCACCAGCGGTGTATTGCCGATCAGTTCGGTAAGATTGTTTGCGATTTTCATTTTATTTTCCGTCTCTCTTTTGAATAAAGCCCATGAACCCTGACATCTGCCTCGCGTGATCTGGATCACTTATATGAGTGCGTTTGATGGTTATTGCATATTCCGGTTGACATTGGATTTCCTACTATGCTACACCGTTGCGTCTGACTGGTCTGGTTATCAGACGAGTTCTAACCCAAAAAGTAGTTGGTTCCCAGGACGGGCAGTTTGTTGTGTCGGTCTGATGTTGGGGTGCGTTCGTCGAGCGCATCCTGCGAGCCACACAGTTGTGCGTACATGTCACTCCGAGAGGGGAAAAGAATGCGTCCGCTAACGATCTCCTTCGCTCTAGTCTTTCTGCTGGTTCTAGGTTCATTTGCGCAAAGCTCTCCATCCGACAACAAAGCCGCTTCGGCTTCCGAGGCAGCCAGCAAGCAGGAAGTCGATCAGCTACGCGATCAGGTTGCCGCGCAGCAGAAGACCATCGAAGAGCTGAAGGAGATGGTCCAAAAGCTGGCAGTTGAAAAGCAGGCCGAGGCCAAAGCCAAGCCTGCCGATACGGGCGCCGCGCAAGTGCGCCCGGTGGCGGACACACCGGCGGTGGTAAACGCTCCGGAGCCGGTGAATTCCGTTAGTGACGGCGTGCGGCTGAGGAACGCCATTCTGCTGGAAACGGATCCGGCGGCAGCGGCGCCAGCAGCGCCGGTGGCTCCGCAGAATGCGATGCAAAAAGATCAGGCGCCACTGACTGCGGGATGGAACGGCGAGCACTTCTTCATCCGCAGCCCGAATGGGCAGTTCAGCATCAGCCCTTACGGCTACGTGGATACCGATTTCCGCGCCTACAAGGGCGATGGAGCGCCGTCGGATACTTTTGTTTTGCGTCGCGCGCGTTTCGGGTTTCAGGGGAATTACGGCTCGCGCTTTCAATTCGCCCTGCTCACCGATGCGGCCTCGCGAACGGGTTCGATCATCCGCGACGTTTACCTGAATGTGAGAATCCGGCCGGAATTCCAATTTCAGGCGGGCCAGTTCAAGACCCCGTTTGCGCAGGAAGCGGGCACGGGCGCGACCAACCTGGACTTCGTAGAGCGCGGCTTCCAGTCGATGCTGTACCCCTCTGCCGCATCGGCCTTCCGCAGTCCTGGGATTGCGATTCACGGCGATATTGACGGCGGCACACTGCAATACTGGGTGGGAGCGTTTAACGGCAAGGGCTATGCCACCGTGAACACCACCAATCAGCCGGAAGTGGTGGGGCGGTTGCGGCTCTATCCTTTCCGCAGGAGCACGAACAGCTGGCTGCGCGAGTTAGCCCTCGGCGGCGCAATTGATCGCGGGCGTTCGCGCGGCGAGTCGGGAGATGAGAGCTTCAACGGCACGCTCCCCGATGCCGCCTACGATTTCTTCCCGCAGTTCGCCATCAACGGTCCTGTTCAGCGCTACAACGGCGAGTTCACCTATATCAAGTCGGCGTTTGCGCTGCGCGGGGAATTCGATCAGCTCAACATGTCGCGTAACAACGTCGGCTCATTGCAGGTAGGAGGCCTTGGTTTTCAGAGCCTTCCCTCAATCATCGCCAAGTCCTGGGATATTCAGGCAACCTACCTGCTGACCGGCGAGAAGCGTCCGGAGAACGGCACCCCGCGGGTGAAACATGCTCTGTTTGGGCCGGAAACTCCGGGCAGCACCGGGCACGGCTTCGGAGCCTGGGAACTTGCCGCCCGCTATATGGGCATTCACGCGAACGAGCCGGGATACGATTTCCTGAACTACTACACGCCCGGCTTCGTGCCCACGTTTGACTATCACACGGACGAAATCACGGCGGGCATCAACTGGTATCCGAATTATTGGGTGAGGTACATGTTCAACGTCGGTATCGATGAACTGAAGGAGCCGAGCACGATCGGCGCGATACCGCAGAACTATTACGTGATTTCGCAAGAGTTGCAGTTCCGGTTCTAGGGCGTTCGCAGCAATGCTGGTCGGAATGGAATTCTCAACGAGTTGCTTGCTAGCCGGGACTGGTCGGCGGTCCGGTCCCGAAGGGAAATCGCAGGAGGAAATTTCGATGAGGTCGAGAATTATTCTTACGGTGGTTCTCGCCGTGTTTTTTGTCATCCTGAGCGGCTGCGGCACGTCGTCATCTTGTCCAGTGTGCGGCACAGACAAATATGGCGCCTACGCCAATATTGATGTGATCGCGGTGCCGGAGCACAACCCCACGGGCGAGCCGGGCGGTCCATTCAACTCGTTCGACATCAGCACCATCGTGCCGAACCCTGCGGTTTCGGGCCATTACCTCGACTATATTTCCGACCGTATCGGCCTAGACATGGCTGTGATCGATACCGAGCAAGATATTGCGGTGAACGCCATCCAGGGGCAGAACGCCGTTGCCGGTGCCGGCGACAACGCCAGTGCGTGTTTCCAGACGACGGTCGCGGGCGCGACAGTCGATGTAATTCCTCCAGATATTGATGTGTTCGGTAATTTTACGAGGTTCGCATGCCGATCTGACATGTCGAGCTCCACGGCTACTATCGGCACTACGGCGGTCACGGGGCCAACGTTCCACTTGGTTACCGGCTTTGGGGCCAGCGGCCTCTTCGGCGGTTTTCCTGGCGCACAATGCTGTGCTGCACGCGCCAACGGCGTGAACCCTATGTCCGGGCCAGACGGGAACACCGCCACTCCTGATGGGCACTTCCTTTTTGTCGGGAACGGCAGCTCCAACGTTGTAGTGTTCGATCTGACTACCATGAATCTGGTGACGAATCCGCCAACGCCCCCAACTTTAGTGGCGAGCATCCCGACTGGCGTATCTGCGGATTATGACGGACCCCTCGGAATCGCTCCGTGCGTTTCTTCCTGGAACGGCGAAGCAGGTTCGGCGGCGGATTGCGGCGACGATCGCTCTGATGAGCAGTTTTACGATCCTACGCATCAGGTTCTCTCGGTGATCAACGGCGATCCCGGCCTGCCCTTTGTCACGTTCATCGACATGTCCCACATCGTCAACAAGACCGGAACGCTGCAACAGCAGCACTGCGCCCCGATCGATTGGCCCTTGGCATATGGCCCTTATCCCGCGGGATATAGCGCAGCAACCGGGATGTATCCTTACAACGGTTCGGCTGCGATTTATCCCTACCCGCTTCAGGGAACGGGAACGGGCATCCCAGGAACTGGGACTTCCGGAGGGGGAACGCCGCTGCCTGCGCCGGTACTCGACCCTAGCGTTGGCGGTTCCTTTAATCCGCCGAGCTGCATTATTGGGCAGATTTATTATGACGGGGCGGGAGGCTTGGACTCTGGCGGCACCGGACCCGCTTTTGGACTGAATCCCAACACTCCGGTGGATACGGTGGGCAATACATTCGCGTGTCCCGATCCTTCCAATCCTCACGTTTTCAGCGGCGTGTCAGGCGGTCCTGCCGACGCGGCGGCAGGTTATCCGGCGTTCGGGACTCTTCCGACCGGCGGCCCATACACCATACCTTGCCACCACGGCCCGATACTCAACTACAGCACGGGAGCATTCTGCAACCAGGCCAACCCTGGCGCCAATTGCGCGGGTGCAATCTCGCCCGCCGGTTTAGGCCTGATGACCTATGACCCGGGCTCAGACAAGTGGCTGCTTACAAACGCAAACTCCGTTGCGACCACGAACATCGGCAACGTTGACGTAATCGATCTACAGACGGGAACGGGCAATGGGCCGGTCGTGGTGGGGACGATCCTCGCACCTAATTGCATGGCCACTGGCATTACACCTGGACCGGGAGAATGGTTCATTATTGGTTGTGCCGATCACGATGGCGAGGCCTTCCCTCCGAACGAATACATCGTCAATCTGGCGGGAGGCTTCAACGCCAGCTCCGGCAGTTACAACGTAAACTGCTCCTCAACCCCTCTGGTAAACTGCGTCGAGATCACTAATGTCGGCGGCGTCGACGAAGTCTGGTACAACCCAGGCGACAACAGATACTATCTAGCGGCGCGCGATATGCCGAACGGAGCTGTTCTCGGCGTAATTGATGCGGGAACGAACCAGTGGCTGGTCAACGTGGCCACCGGCTCGAACGCGCACAGCGTTGCGGCCGACCCGAGCAATAATCACGTGTTTGTGCCCTTGCAGGCTGGCAACGGTTGCAAGACGCAAAGCGCCAACGGCTGCGTCGGGGTATACGCGCAACAGTAAGTGGAAGTGTAGCGGTGATATAGTTAGGAGAGACGCGAAGCGCCAAAGGCGTTTCGCGTCTCATATCATTAAAGAAGTGAGTTTATGAAAAATCTTTTCCGGGCCTCCCTCCAGACCTACGCTTGCATTTTTTCCCTTCTGTTGCTCGCAGCCTTGCCGGCCACGGCAGACGATCAACCGGCGCCAAAACCGACCGACGTTCCCGCCACGGTGATCGCCCACTTGCCTTTGCCGCAGGCGACCGGAAGCGAAATGATGCTGCAGAAGGAGCACGGGAAACAATATTTGTATGTGCAACAAGCGGCCAAGCCGGGATATATGGTGGTGGACGTAAGCCACCCGGAAGCTCCGAGTCTTTTAAAGCGCGCCCCTGGATCGAATCAGGCGACTGAGGGTGACCTGAAGATGGTCACTCCCACGGTGGGTATCGCGGAGGCTCCGGAAAAGACACCCGAGACTCTTACCAGCTCCAAACACGCTACCGAAACTGTACGCGTGCTCGATTTGAGCGATCCAAAAGAACCCAAGACACTGGAAACTTTCGCGAAGGTCACGAGCACGCTAGCCGACGGCAGGCATGGGTTGTTGTATGTCGCCAATGACGATGGGCTTTGGATTCTGCGCTACAGCCACCCGTGGCTGATCGAACCGGCAAAATCGAAACCCCCGTGCGGCTCGGAAGCGGAGATCCAAGCTATGCCGCCGGAGTGCCAGTAGTACCTTGAGCGCTAGTTAGAAGCCTGCCTATCGCGAAACCGGCTTTTGCGAACAATACTTATCCAGCGTTTTGATCGAGGATATGTTGATCGTGAGCGGTGAAGGCGATCCTTCCTTGGCCATCGCATCGGAGCTGGTGCTCAAGCTCGGCTCCTGAATTCCCGTCACTTCCACGCGGTGACCCAAATAATTACGCAATCTTATTTTGCCAGCGGCCTGGAGTTCGTAGGTGATCGCGGGATTGTCCTTCATCAGCGTGTAATCCCCCGAAAATTCGCTTACGCAACCGGTGACAGTAACTTTTCCGTGGGAATCCGGAACGTCTGTTGCCGTGCGCTGATCGTTGTTCGCGGCAGCGCTATTCTGGCCGAGCAATAGAGCCCCCGATAGAAGCAGCATGATGAAGAGTAACGTTTTCATGTGACTCTCCTTTCAGAGAGTTAGGTGGTGGGGAGGGTGCAAGGGTTGGCGGTAATTGCGATTGCGGCAGGGTCGCGCCGGGCAAAGGGCTCGATTGGGTGATCCGGACTTGTCTGGCCGCGTTAATTGTTCGGACAGCGCGGGTCGATGGTTTTGATGGAAATAATGGTTAAGGTCAGCGGCGCAGCCGAACCTACTTTATTGAGAGCATCGGAGCTTAAACTCAAGGTCGGTTCCTCGTGGGCTGTGACCTCGACCTCGCGTCCCAGGTAGTGGCGGAGGTGGGTTTTCCCGGTGGCCTGGAGCTCATAAGAAACGCCGGGATCAGTCTTCATCAGAACGTAATCGCCGTTCGACATGCTGACGCAACCTTGCATAGTGACCTCGTCTTTAGACTTTTTGGCTTGCTTGGTGGAGGTGCTGTCCTGCGCAAGAGCCATGCTCGCCGAAAACAGCAAAGCGATGATCATCAGTTTTTTCATAAACCCTCCGCTGCCCACTGGAATGACGTTACGACCTATGCACCGAATCGGACGGACTGCGAGCTATTTGACGTGCGTTTCCTGATAATGCACGATCTTCCACTCATCGGCACGTTTCATCCATAGCTCAGTAATGTACACCCGCGAGAAGCGGATCGCGGATTTAGGAGGAAACATCATCGTGACCTCATAAATGGCCAGGGCGGAATCCGCATCCAGGGGAATTGACTTGAATCCCCAGAGCGTATAGCTGGCGACGTTACCGTAGTCGAGGTCGTTGATGGATTGAATCTTGTTTCGCTCGCCTTTGCCATCGATTCCAACGCCTTCGTAGTCGTCCGCGAGAAGATCGCCGTAGGCTTTCCGGTCCTGTTTCTTGATGGCAGCCCATTCCGCTTCGATCTTTTCTTCAAGCATATGCTTCAGTTTCGCTTCGGGTGACACCGCAGGCTGCTTCAAATCCTCGGAAAACAGAGTCGGCTCACTGGCCGGCTGGACGGGAGCGGCGCCGGGCTGCTGCGCCTGAAGGGACGAGATGAGCACCGCAAAACAAGAAAAGATAAAAGCAAGACGCATTAAACCTCCGTGGGATACCGCGCGAATGTTATCAGGCGGAAGGCCGGAGTCTCAAGGATTTACCGGGGCCCTCGTTTTGCATCCGAGCGGTTTGCTCCGGCGGGCGCAAATGATTTACTCTCAGCCGCAGTCGAACATGAACCCAGGCAACGGCAAAACCAAAGCTCCGACGGATGTTTTTTCTCATGCGATGCGGCGGGAGATTTACGAACAGCCGGCGGCGATCGCAAAAACCATTGAGCAGCATTTGCAGGATGACATCATTTTCCCCGGCGAGCTGCACGCTCTTGAAAGCTCGTTGTTGAGCTTTGAGAAACTGATCATTGCCGCCAGCGGATCGAGCCGGCACGCGGGGCTGGCAGGCGAAATCATGATCGAAGACCTTTCGGGCGTTGCCGTCGACGTGGAATATGCCAGCGAGTATTGTTACCGCTCGACGCATGCAGCCGTGGAGCCGATCGTGATGGTGGTGACGCAATCGGGCGAAACGGCGGATACCATCGCGGCGCAGCGCGAGGCTCTGACGCGCGGAGTGAAAACCATCGCAGTTTCGAATGTGGCCGAGGCAACGATTCCGCGCGAAGCCAGCGCAGCGTTGATCACCGGAGCCGGCCCGGAGCTGGCCATACCCGCGACCAAGAGCTTCACCACGCAAGTGACCATCCTTTATTTGATGGCACTGTTTCTAGCGCGAAAACGCGGGCGGATGACCTCGGAAGTGACCCGATCTTATCTGCAACGGCTCTTGTGGCTGCCGGAGGCGATTGAGTCTCATCTTCGCACCTGGGACCAGCTGGCAGAACAATTTGGGGAAAAACATTTCAGGGCGGAGAAATTCTTGTATCTCGGACGGGGCGTGCATTATGCCATTGCGCGGGAAGGCGCGCTGAAACTGAAGGAAACTTCTTATGCGCACGCAGAAGGTTACCCTGCGGGCGAACTTAAGCACGGCCCGAACGCCCTGGTGGATGACAAACTGCCGGTGGTGGTTTTAGCAACGTGCGACAACCGCGATCCCGACTCGGTGTTGCGCTATCAGCGCACGCTGGACGTGATGAAGGAGGTTAAATCGCGGCGCGGGCAAGTGGTGACGGTCGCGACTGAAGGCGACACGGAAGTGACCGGCATCGCCGACGAAGTATTTTTTGTACCATCGGCGCCCGAGTTGCTCCTGCCGATCCTTGAAGTCATCCCCCTGCAACTATTCGCGTTTCACGTGGCCACGAAAAAGGGTTACAACGTGGATCGGCCGCGCAATCTGGTGAAGGCGGTGGTCACGGAGTAGCTGCCCAACTCTGTCCAGGGCTTCATTTTTGTCCAGGCTTAATTCGAAATAAAAGTTCATGGCAAAGAGCGGTTCTTCTCACCTTGATCTGCAAGCCGTTGCCAAAGATATTATGCGGCAGCGCGGCTTCAACCCGGATTTCTCCCATGACGTGAATCAGCAGGTTGCGGAGTTGGTGGCGCATCCGCCGTCGATTAGCTCGGTAGGGGATGTGCGCGATCTGCGGGAACTGCTATGGTCTTCGATTGACAACGACGATTCGCGGGATCTCGATCAGATCGAGGTCGCGGAAAAGAATGGAAATGGGGATGTCACAATTCGCGTCGGCGTCGCCGACGTGGATTCTTTTGTTGGCCGGCAAAGCGCGATCGATCAGCATGCCGCGCGCGAAACAACCACAGTTTATGCCGGCGTCCGCAATTTTCCCATGTTGCCCGAGCCGCTTTCGACCGACCGGACTTCCCTGCTGGAAAATCAGGACCGGCTCGCAGTAGTCGTGGAATTTACGGTCGACGCAGCCGGACACGTGACGACAAGCGACGTGTATCGCGCAGAGGTGCGCAACCGGGCGCAACTGCAATATAACTCGCTGGGAGCGTGGCTGGAAGGAACCGC